>JAGOBQ010000017.1 GCA_017999215.1 Thermoanaerobaculia bacterium | reverse complement strand
TGGAAGGACGCTTTCACGAACCTGCTCGACCAGGCGATGACCTACCTCTACCCGGACCATCCGAGGTTCGAGAGGGAGTTCCGCCCGGCGAAGGTGAAGCAGGTTCTCGAGGAGCTGCGCCGGGCGGCCGGGGAGAAGGACGGGAGGATCGACGTTCCCCAGCCCGTCCGCGAGCCGATGCGGAACATCGCGATGGGCGTGGGGCTCGGGAAGATGTACGAGGCCCACTTCATCCTCGAGCGCGACTGGGCCGTGAAACTCTCCCAGGTGCTCTCGCGGCCGGGGGTCGAGCCGACGGTGAAGACGCTCCGGGCAGCTCTCGACGAGCCGAGGCCGAAGGGGCTCCCGAAGGACGTGCAGGACCTGATCCTCTGCGTCTTCGCCGAGCAGACGCAGCGCAGCTTCCTCCTTCACGGGGGGCCGTTCCAGGCCGGGATCGGGAACCTCCGCGACGAGCTCGTCCTGAAGGAGCAGCCGCTGCCTCCGGAGAACATCTGGACGACCGCGGTCGAGCGCGCCTCCCTGATCCTCGGCGTGACCGTCCCGAAGTTCCGGAGCGCCTCGAACGTCGCGACCCTCGTCGAGGGGGTCCGCGCGGCGGCGAACGCGAGTCTCTCGGCCGCGGCGGAGCTCGCGAAGGAGCTGGAGGGAAGGCTCTCCGCCCTCGGGCTTCCGGTCGCCGGGGCGCGGCTCGAAACGGCGCGCGCCGGCGCAGCGCTTCTCAAGGCCATCGCGAACGCCAGGGAAGACGGCGTCGCGCAGGCGCTCGCGCTCGCCTCCGTTCCCGGCTCGGGCGAGAGCCTGTCGAAGTCGATCCGGACGGGCGCGCAGGTCGTCGCCGGCCTCCAGTCGACGAAGTGGCAGCTCCTCGAGGCCTGCCGGAGCCTCCCGGATCCTCGCGGAGAGGCGGGGCGGAGCCTGATCGGCCGCGTGGCGGAGGCCCTCCAGAAGGACGAGCTCGCCCAGGCGATCGGCCCGATCCTGAGCCAGGCCGAGGACGAGGCGGTGAAGCTCCTGGCGCCGCCGGTGGTGACGAAGCCGACACCTCCCGTGCCGCCGCCGGCCCCGCCGGAGCCCCCGGTTCCTCCGACGCCTCCCGTGCCGCCGCCGACGCCCCCGCCGGATCCGAACGAGAAGGTCGTCCACGCGGGGAGCCGAGGCGACCTGACGGGGCGCGAGTTCCGGAAGGTGGCCGACGACATTCAGAAGCGGCTCGACGAGACGAAGGGCGGGAAGCTGAAGATCACGTGGCAGATCACGGGAAAGGGCTGACGGAGTGCCGACCACGACACCCACGCCGGTGCAGCTCGTCCGCTTCCTCGAGCGGATCCATGCGAAGAACCCTCAGGCGAGGCGGATCGGGATCCGCTACGACGGGACGTGGCCCGGCCCGCCGCGGGTCGAGGTGAAGGGGCAGCCGTTCCGGGTCGAGCCCTGCGGCTCGGCGCTCGCGCTGCGCGAGGTCCTCGCCGAGGCGCCGGAGGACGAGCGGATCGTCTTCCTCACCGACCGCGAGGAGCGCGACCTCGGCTCGGACGTCCTCGTGAGGCTGGCGCGGCGCCGTCTCCTGACGGTCGATCCGTGGATCGTCCTCGGCTCCCTCTTCGGCGCGGCCTCGCTCGAGCCGCGGCTGACGCGGGAACGGTGGCTCGCCGAGGCGCTCCTCGCGGCGGCCCCGCAGGAGGGGTACCCGGCCGTGGCCACGGGGTACCTCACCTTCGACGCCGCCTGGGACGTCTTCGCGAAGGTCGTCCTCGGTCTTCCCGGGGGAAGGCCCGACCTGAGGGACACGCTCGCCTGGGGAAGCCAGCCCGAGAAGACGAAGGCCTTCCGCGAGGGGCCGCCCGAGATGAAGGCCGCCGTCCGCGCCCGGCTCGGCGAGAGCGCGGGGCCCGCGGCCGCGTACGTCCTGGCCGCGGTCGAGGCGGGGAAGGTCGATCCGGTGGCCCTCGGCCTCGTCTGCGCGGTGCTGAAGCACCCCGAGAACGGACGGTCGGGTGAGCTGAAGGCGGCCTTCGTTCGCCTCGAGCCCCTGGTGGGCGGGCAGCAGATGAGCACGACGCTCGCGCAGCGGCTCGGCGAGGACGCCGAGTCGGTGGTGAGGGATCTCTTCCGGCAGGAGAAGTTCTTCGGCACGCGGCCCGTCCTCGACAGGGCCGACGCGCTCCTCGCGGAGGTGAAGGGGGAGTCGGGCGCCGTCGTGAGCGACTTCCTCCCTTCGGGCTTCGACCAGAGGCTGAAGAAGCTCGGCCACGCCCTCAGGGAAGTCCTCAAGGGAAAGGCCGGCGGGTCGAGCCTCGAGGCGGCCGCGAAGAGGGCGGACGAGCACGTCTTCGCCCGCCGGTTCCCCGAGCGGCTCGAAGCGGCGCGGATGGCGGTGCGGCTCGTCCGGTGGCTCGAGACGGCTGCCGGAAGGCAGGCCGAGCCGACGGCCTTCGCCGACCTCGCGATCGAGTACGCCGGAGAGGGGAGCTGGGTGGACTGGGCGCGGGAGCGACTCGGGGTGGCGGAGCCGGTCAAGGAGCTCGCGAACGCCTACCGGGAGCTGCACGCGGCCGTCACGGCGCGGCGGGAAGCCGGGAACGAGCGCTTCGCGCGCTCTCTCGTGGCGTGGAGCGGCCACGCGCTGCCGGCGTCGGGGATCCTGCCTGTCGAGCGGGTCCTCTCGGACGTCGTCGCTCCCCTCGCGAAGAAGGAGCCGGTGCTCCTCCTCGTCCTCGACGGGATGAGCCAGGCTGTCTTCCTCCAGCTCCTCGCCGATGCGAGCGAGCGGCACGGGTGGTTCGAGCTCGGGGCCGAAGGAGTCGGCCGGCGCCGGCTGGCCGTTGCGGCGCTCCCGACGGTGACGGACGTCTCGCGGGCGAGCCTCCTGACGGGAACCGTGCGGGCCGGCACGAGCGCGGACGAGAAGGAAGGCTTCCGGACCCACGCGGCGCTCGTTTCGGCCTCCCGCCCGGGACGGTCGCCGGTTCTCTTCCACAAGGGGGAGATCGGGGCCGGGACGTACGGCCTCGTGGACGAGGTCTCCGCCGCGATTGCGCTGCGCGACAACAGGGTCGTGGGGGTCGTCCTCAACGCCGTCGACGATCACCTCGACAAGGGAGACCAGATCCGCCCCCGGTGGACGCTCGAGTACGTCCCCCTGCTCCAGGGCCTCCTCGACGCGGCGGAATCGGCGAAGCGCGTCGTCGTCGTGACGGCCGACCACGGGCACGTCGTGGAGCGGGAGACCCAACTGCGGACTCACGCGGAGGCCGGCGAGCGGAACCGCCCCCCGCTCACGCCTGCGGGTGAGGGCGAGGTCCTTGCCGAGGGGCCGAGGGTCGTGGCGCCGGGGAAGAAGGTCGTCCTCGCGTGGAGCGAGACGGTGCGCTACGCCGGCAAGAAGAACGGCTACCACGGCGGGGCGTCGCCGCAGGAGGCGCTCGTCCCGGTCGCGGTCCTCACACGCCACGAGCCTCCGCCGGAGGGGTGGAGCGCGCTCCCGGAGACGACGCCGGACTGGTGGGAGGCCCGCAGCGGCGAGCCGCCCGTGCCGGCGGCGGCTCCCGCCGCCCAGCAGGGGGCGCTCTTCGGGCCCCATGCGGAGAAGAGGCGGAGCGTCGTGCCGACGCTCCTCGCCGCCGAGGTCTTCAAGGAGCGGCTCGCCGACGTCCGCCGCCAGGGGCTGACGGCGGATCTCGCCGCAAAGGCGCTCTCGGCGCTCGAGGAGCGGGGCGGGACGATGACTCGGGCGGCGCTCGCGAAGGAGCTCGCGATGCCCGAGCTCCGGATTCCCGGCCTCGTCTCCGCACTTCGGCGCGTCGTGAACGTGGAGGGCTACGCGGTCCTCTCGACGGACGAGGCCGGAGGGACCGTCAACCTGAACCTCGACCTCCTCGTGACGCAGTTCGACCTGTGAGGCGCTGATGACCGCTGCCGCCGCCCTCAGTCCACAGCGTCGCGCCGACGTCCTCGACGCCCTCCGGCGCGGCACCGTGCCGAGGAACGGACTCGACCTCCTCGCCGTCGGCCTCGAGCGGTTCGATGTCGCCCTCGACGCCGAGCTCGCAAACGTGAAGAGGGGCGGCACGGGCTTCAAGGCCGTGCGCGGGGAGTACGGCTCGGGCAAGACGTTCTTCGGCCGCTGGCTCCTGGAGAAGGCCCGGCGAATGGGCTTCGCGACCTCCGAGGTGCAGGTGAGCGAGACGGAAACGCCGCTTCACCAGCTCGGGACGGTCTACCGGCGGCTCGTCGAGCGCCTGGCCACCGAAGACACGCCGAGCGGGGCCTTCCGGGCCGTCGTCGACGGGTGGTTCTTCACCCTCGAGCAGGACGTCCTCGCCGGCGGAGACGTGGACGAGGCCGACGCGGCCGCGCTCGTCGAGAAGACGACGGCGCTCATGGAGACGCGGCTCGCCGAGATCAGCCGCCGCGCCCCGGCCTTCGGCGCGGTGCTGCGGGCCTACCGCAGGGCGCAGGGAGAGGGGAACGCGTCCATCGCCGACGGTCTCATCGCCTGGCTCTCCGGGCAGCCGAACGTCGCCGCCGAGGTGAAGCGATACGCCCTCGTGAAGGGTGAGGTGGACCACTTCGCCGCGATGGGCTTCCTCAAGGGGCTCCTCGTCATGCTGAGAGACTCCGGCTTCGCCGGACTCGTCCTCTCGCTCGACGAGGTCGAGACGCTCCAGCGCGTCCGCTCCGACGTCCGCGACAAGGGCCTGAACGCCCTGCGGCAGCTGATCGACGAGGTGGACGCCGGGGTCTTTCCCGGCCTCTACATCGTGATGACCGGTACGCCCGCCTTCTACGAGGGGCCCCTGGGAGCAACGCGTCTGCCGCCGCTCGCGCAGCGGCTGCACGTGGACTTCTCGGGCGACCCTCGCTTCGACAATCCCCGCGCCGTCCAGCTCCGTCTCGCCGGCTTCTCACGTCCGCTCCTCACCGAGGTCGGCTGCAAGGTGAGGGACATCTACCGCGACGGCGCTTCGGCTCCCGAGCGGATCGCGAACGTGACCGACGAGCTCGTGGAGCGGCTGGCCGCGGGAGTGACCGGGGAGCTCGGCGGAAAGATCGGCGTGGCCCCGAGGGTCTTCCTCAAGAAGCTCGTGGCCGAGCTGCTCGACCGCGTCGACCAGTTCCCGGACTTCGACCCGACCCGCGACTACACCCTCACCGTGACGGAGACAGAGCTGACGCGTCAGGAGCGGAGCGCCCGGGCGGCGCGCGACCCGGACGAGATCGAGCTGGAGGTCTGAGCGGTGGAGCGGTCCGGATTCGACCGTCTCCATCCGTCGCTCCAGCACCACATCGTCAACTCTCTCGGCTGGCCGCGCCTGAGGCCTCTGCAGGAACAGGCGATCGACCCGCTCCTCGACGGGGGGCACGCCCTCCTGATCGCCCCGACGGCGGGCGGCAAGACCGAGGCGGCCTCGTTCCCGCTCCTCTCGCGCGTCGCCTCCGAGGAGTGGAAGGGGCTCGCGGTCCTCTACGTCTGCCCGCTGCGGGCCCTCCTCAACAACCTCCTGCCGCGGCTGACGCAGCTCGCGGGCTTCGTCGGCCGCCGGGCCGCCCTCTGGCACGGTGACGTTTCGGATTCCGAGCGGCGGCGGATCAAGGCGGATCCGCCGGAAGTCCTGCTGACGACGCCGGAATCCCTCGAGGTCCTTCTCGTCTCCCGGAAGGTCGACCGCGCGTTCCTCCTCGGGAACGTCCGCGCGGTCGTCATCGACGAGCTCCACGCCTTCGCGGGCGACGACCGCGGATGGCACCTTCTCTCGGTGCTGGAGCGGATCACCCGGCTCTCGGGCCGCGACATCCAGCGCGTCGGCCTCTCGGCGACCGTCGGGAACCCCGAAGACCTCCTGGGGTGGCTTGCGGGGTCGAGCGCGGGGAAACGGCGCGTCGTCTCCGTCGAGGCCGCCGCCCCGGTGGAGCCGGATGTCCGTCTCGACTTCGTCGGGAGCGTCGACAACGCGGCCGACGTCGTCCGGCGCCTTCACCCGGACGAGAAGAGGCTCGTCTTCTGCGACAGCCGGGCCGGAGTGGAGGACCTGACCTATCTCCTCCGCGAGAACGGCGTATCCGCATTCGCAGCCCACGGCTCACTCTCCTTCGAGGAGCGGCGTCGCGCCGAGGCGGCTTTCGCCGGCCCCGAGCCGGCGGTCATCGTCGCGACGAGCGCCCTCGAGCTGGGGATCGACATCGGGGACCTCGACCGGCTGCTCCAGATCGACGCCCCGGGAACGGTCTCCTCGTTCCTCCAGCGGATGGGACGCACCGGCCGTCGGCAAAACACTCGCAGGAACTGCCTCTTCCTGACGACGGACACCTCGTCGTTCCTCGTTGCGGCGGGGATCCTGCGCCTCTGGCGCCAGGGCTGGGTCGAGCCGGTCGCGCCTCCGTCGACGCCGTTTCACATCCTCGCCCAGCAGCTCCTCGCGCTGACCCTCCAGACCGGGGGCCTTCACCTCCACGGCTGGCAGGAGTGGCTGGCCGGGATGCCCGGCTTCGCGGCGATGGACGGCCCGGATGCCGTCCGCATCGAGGCCTTCCTCCTCGAGAAGGGCTTCCTCTTCGACGACGGCGGCCTCCTCTCCTTCGGCCCCGAAGGAGAGGCCAGCTTCAGCGGTCGGCGGTTCATGGAGCTTCTCTCGGTCTTCAGCTCCGATCCGCTCTTCTCCGTCCGCTTCGGCGCGAAGGAGCTTGGGAAGGTCGACCCTGCGACCTTCCAGCTCGCGAAGGAAGGGGACCCCGTCCTCCTCCTCGGCGGCCAGGCCTGGCACGTGACGAGGCTCGACTGGGACGAGCGCGTCGCTTACGTGGATCGGATCGCCGCCCCCGGCAAGTCCGTCTGGCTCGGGAGCGGCCTGCCGCTCGGCTTCGTCCTCTGCCGCGCCGTCCGCGACGTGCTGCGGGAAGGCCTCGATCCCGCGCTCCTGACGAAGCGAGGGAAGACGAAGCTGGAAGAGCTCCGCGAGGAGTTCGCGTTTCTCCCCGAGCAGGGCACCGCGCTCGTGCAGGACGCGCCGAGCCGCGTCCGCTGGTGGACCTGGGCGGGCCTCCGCGCGAACGCCGCCCTCGCGGACGGCCTGACGGCTGCGGGAAACAGGGTCTTCTCCCGCGACAACTTCTCCGTCGTCGTCCGCGCCCAGAGCGCCCTCGAGGTCTCCGCCGCGATCGAACGCCTGAAGGCCTCCGCGCCCGGCCCCGAGCCGACCTCCCTCGTCGACGAGGCCATCGACGGCCTCAAGTTCTCCGCGTGCGTGCCGGAGGACCTGGCTCGGGCGATGCTGCGGAGGAGGCTGTCGGACCCGGTGGGGTACGCGGCGGTGATGGGGGAGCCGGTCCTCGTGACCTGAGGCCTCGGATGACTTCGGAGGGCGAGCAGATGGACATTCAGCCGCAACTCTTCGAACCCGAACCCAACCAGGCGCAGAAGGTCGTGATGCGCCTCCTCCGGCTGGGGCGCCGACCCTCGGCCTGGGAGCTTCTGGACGAGATCGAGAAGGAGCTGGGGTTCAGAGGGCGCTTCCTGGTCGAACCGGCGCTCGAAGGCATCCTGGCCGACCACGAGGGCACCGCGGAAGAACGTGCGTTCGTCGACGGCCTGCTCCGTTCCGAAGATCTCCAGGTTGCGCTACACGGCGACGCTCCGCCGCGCCAGGAAGCCGAATCGACGATCGATGCCCTTTTCCACGCGAGCAAGGTCTACGGCGACTCCGGCAAGTTCCAGGAGGCGGTGAGCTTCATGTCGAAGTTCAAGAAGTTTTCCGCCTACAACAACCTGCTCGTGTGGCTGCAGAGCCCGGACTGCGAGTTCTATGCGACGCAGAAGGACTGGCTCGACCGATTCGGCCGGCGCCCGAAGTCAGATGCTCGGCCGCGCATCATCCTCGCACCGATGCATCCCGTCCTTCTCGTGTACGACCTCGAGCAGACGGACGGACGACCTATTCCGAGTCATCTGACCGATTTCGCGAGGCTCGAGGGAGCCTGGAACGGGAACTGGTGGCGTCTCTGCACCGAAAACGCTGTCAAGGACGAGATCCAGGTCGTGATGCAACCTCTCTCGTCGCAACTCGCCGGCTACGCGCGGAGGTCTCCAGTAGACACCCCCAAGATGTTCGTCGTGATCAACGCCGGGCATTCGGAGCCGAGCCGATTCGGCACGCTGTGCCACGAGCTGGCGCACATCTACCTGGGACACCTGGGCTCGGACGAGGACTTCTGGTGGCCGAGCCGAAGCGGCATCAGCGGCCACGCGATGGAAATCGAGGCCGAGGCGGCGACGCACGTCGTGACGTCGCGGCTGGGCCTGACAGGAACGAGCGCCCAGTACGTCTCGACGCACCTCGAACGCGGCCAGGTCCCCGCCGGCGTCTCGCTCGACCTGATCGCGAAAGTCGCCGGCCGCATCGAGACCATGGCCCGGACGTCCATCCCGGAACGAAAGAAGAAGCGAGAGAGGACCCAGGAGGAACGTTCCCTATGAAGCGGCGAGACGTCATCGTGACGGCGCGGCAACGCGAAGCAGGCACGATGTCGACGAAGGCACGACTGATCGCCCCCGTGAAGGGTCGTACGCAACCGGGCTGATGAGGGCCGTCGGCCGGAACGATCCCTGCCCGTGCCGCTCGGGACTGAAATACAAGAAGTGCTGCGGAATGCGACCGCCGAGCGGCCCGTCGTCGGGAACGGCGGACGGCGAGGCATTGCGCAGGCATCTCGCAGAGGTGGAGGCCCGGCGTCTCGAAGAGGAGGGGGCGTTTGGTCGAGCGCGGCCACCAGTGTCGGCGGAATACCAAGGCTACCGATTCGTGGCGGTGGGAAGTGTGCTGCATTACTACCGTGCCTCGGATGTGAGGACGTTCGCCGATTTCCTCCGCCTCTACCTTTACTGGTGCTTGGGGCAAGCATGGCTGAAGGAACAGGACGGAAGACCCGCGGGTCGCAGGCATCCGCTCCGTGACTGGATGAGCGCGATGCATCGCCAACTCCTACAGAGCACGGCCGACTCGAAGGGGGTAGTGCTAGTGACTCCGACGGGTTCCACTCTGGCGTGCCTTCTCCTTTCGTATGATCTGTTCACTCTTCGGGACAACACGGAGTTTCAGCGACGTGGTCTTGAGAGGCTTCGCCTTTCAGAACACTTTCAAGGCACGCGGCAGGAGCTGTTCGCGGCGGCCGTCTGCGTTCGGGCCGGCTTCAGGCTGTCGTACGAGAACGAAAAGGACGGAACCCGCCGCCATCCCGAATTTGTCGCGCTCGATCGAGACACGGGCGTGACGTTGACGGTTGAGGCGAAGAGCAGGCGACGACCGGGTGTGATGGGGCATCCGGGTGAAGCAACCTCCGGGCAACTACGTGCGGATGTACGCCGACTACTCAGCGAAGCGGTCGAACAACAGCGGGCGCTACCGCATGTCATCTTCATCGACCTCAACTTGCCGCCGTCGGCAGATCTCTCGCTCGGCAGCGATCTGGCCTCTGAACTCAGGGCGACGGTGGATTCGATTGAGCCGTCCTCGCCTGGGGCGGTAGATCGCTTCAACCTAGTCGTCTTTTCTAACTTTCCCCTGCATTACGTCGCGGACCGCGGCCCGGCCCCGCCGCAGTCGATGCTGGCGGTTCTCACGTCTCGGCCCGAGAACCGTCCTGCCTCCGAGGAGCCGTTACGGCAGATCGTGGATCAGGTCCGTCGCTACGGGGCGGTCCCCCGGGACTTCCCTAAGCCGTGGACCGGCCGATTTGGGAACGACACTGACGGCGATTAGGACGTGGCACGCGAGCTCGAGCGGCAGACCGCGATCGCTGGCGCTAGTTGGTTGCTTCTGAGCCCGGGAGGGGACACATCGGCCAGCGATGCCGCTACAAGTGCGTGGCTGACGGTCGAGCGAACGAGGGGACCGTACTGCGCCACGCTAAGCGCGAGCGTCGGGTGCCATGGCTACCAGCGACCGAAGGAAGACCGAGGCTGCCATCGGGCGAACTCGGGTGCTGTGCCGTTCTTTAGCGCCTCAAGCAGCCGTCGGATCGGATCGGCCCAGTCGATGTAGCGGCGCGCCCACTCGACATACTCGCTGATGACCGTGTCATTGGCGGTAGCAGAGGCGGCCTGGGCCTCGAGTGCTGCCAGGAAGGCGAGACGCCTTTCGTGGTCCAGCCAGGCGCTGCGCCCATCTTCGAACCAGTCGCGCTTCCGTTCGAACTCCCGTCGCCGCTCCTCCTGCTCGCGCCGACCTCGCTCCTCTTCCTCGCGCTGGAGACGTCGAGGGCGATGAACTTCGATAGCGAGCCGTACGAGGGCAATGACGATTTCGTTGAGCTGGGATTCGAGCGGTACCCCATCCCTGTCCTTGAAGACGGCGTCAACGCCGTAGGAAGAGAGAGTCAGTCGTAGGACCCCGGAGGCCTCGTAGGGCGGGGTCGCGTTGTTGCTGGAGCTTCCTCCAACATCCCTAATCGATCGTACGGGGGTTGGACGAGAGGTCTGGCGTCGGAAGGTCTCCTTGAGGTTCAGTCCGACTTCCTCACCGAGTAGCTGCACCGTCGTCTGGTGAGACCAGTCGGACCGGACCGCGATTCGGAAGCCGCGCTTCTCGATAGCGACGACGAGCGCCTGCAGGATGAGACAGGCACGATGGACCGACAAAGGCCCGACGGAGACGTCGAGCCCTTCCCGTCGTGATACCCGCGCACCGCGGAAGTCGCCATACCGATGCTCGAGCGACTCCCTGGTCTTCTGGAGCAACGGATGGTACCGGCCGACGCGAGCGGGCACTTCGATTCGGTTCTCGGGGCGCTGTTCGCGTTCGATCCACTCTAGGACTTCCGGCGGACTGGCCGGGTTCTGCACTGACTCGGGAAGAGGCTCCGGTATCAGGAATCGAATCGTCTCAGCGCTGCCTGCCGGGGGCGCGGGCAGCTTGGGCCTCTTCAGCGTTTGCCCTGCAGCGTGTCGCGCCCAGTAGCCCCTGCCGGGCCGAGGGACTCCGTGGCGTCGGCAGATCTTGGCCAGGCCGACGTCGGAAATCGCGAACTCCTGCGCCAAGGACGACATCGGGGTGTTCCAGACGCGCTCGAAGAGCTCTGATCGGCTGAGGACGATTTCCCTCATTTCGCCTCCGGTTGGGTCGCGTCAGCCCGGCTGGCGGACGCCGATCCGAAGCCGTGCCTGAACGAGCGTAAGCCTCATCCGATAGGGATGCTCACCTGTGGAGTCTGTCGGCGTTCCTGCCTGCTATCTTGTCCGCATGACGTCCTCCGCGAAAGAGAAGGCGAATCGCGAGAATGCTCTCCGATCCACGGGTCCAAAGACCGCGGAAGGCAAATCGGCGTCGTCGAAGAACGCGATGAGGCATGGCCTGCTCTCGAGGGAGGTCGTCCTTCCCGACGAAGACCCGGCAGAGCTCGAGGAGTTCCGTCGGGCGCTTTCAAGCGAGCTCAAACCAGTCGGAGAAGTCGAATCGCTCCTCGTCGATCGAATCGTCTTCGCGGCCTGGAGGCTGCGACGAGCGGGCAGGCTCGAGGCTGCGATCGTTCGGCGAGAAATCCTGACGCTGGACGCCGCGCGTGTGGAGCACGAGGCATCTCGGGGCGTCGACGACTTCCTCGTCTCGCCGCTCGGGCTTCTGGGTAAGAAGGGCGAAGAAGCGCTGGAACGGAAGAGGGCGCTGGAGGCACAGCGGGACGCCGACCGTGTCTCCGCGGCGATCGTCCGAGACGCGACAAACGCGGATGTCCTTGGGCGGCTGAGGCGCTACGAGGTGGCCCTGGAGCGCGGCCTCTATCGAGGCCTTCATGAATTGGAGCGGATTCAGCGGTCCCGTCGCGGGGAGCACGTCGCGCCGCCGGCCGTCTTGGAGATCCACGGCGAACCTGAGCCGTAGACGTAATTATAGCGTAAGTCTCTTCGGGAGAAACTTCGAAACGAAGCCAATGGGTCACCCTGCTTCGGGCGCTTCCCGACTCGACGGACCGAGCGGCCATCGAGCGGCTCGTGCAGCGGTCTTGTCGTCCACGCCAAGGTGCATCGCGATCCGACGGAGGCTGAGTCCCAGGGTACGTAGCCTCGACACTTCCCGCGCAATCGCCTGGTAGACCGGGGGGTCGCTTTCAGCGAGAGGGAAGCTGAAGTTCAGGGTCGCGAGGGTTCGGATGCTTTGCGACCGTGTCCACCATTTCGGGAGTCGCGGCCCGCCGCCGGGAAGCCGGCGGCGGGTCGAGTTCTTCGCGAAACGCCTCTTCGTCCCGTCTCCCCCGGAGGTCCTCAGCCCGCCGGCCGCCTCGCCGGCGCCGGAGCGCCCCCGGGCTTCGCCCCGCCGGGAGGCGGAGCGCCACCCGGCTTCGCCCCGACGGGAGCGGGCGGCGCGGCCGGCGCCGCGGCGGGCGCCGCTTCCGCCGCAGACTCCGTCGGGAGCGGGATGTTGTGGGTGCGGAAGGCGCCGAGGAGCGCGCTCTTGTCGATCGACTTCAGGTAGGCCTCGCGCGGCTCGACGAGACCCTGCTTGACGAGGTCGAGGAGGGACTCGTTCAGGAGGCGCATTCCCTGGGCCTTCGAGGTCTGGAGGACGGACGGGAGCTGGAACGTCTTGCCGTCGCGGATGAGGTTCGCGACGGCGTTGTTCGTCAGGAGGATCTCGAGGGCGGCGATGCGGCCGCCGCCGATCTTCCGGCAGAGCGTCTGCGCGACGACCCCCTTGAGCGAATCGGCGAGCATGACGCGCACCTGCTGCTGCCGGTCGGCGGGGAACTGGTCGACGATCCGGTCGACGGTCGACATCGCGGTCGTCGTGTGGAGCGTGCCGAAGACGAGGTGGCCCGTCTCGGCCGTCTCGATCGCGATGGCGATCGTCTCCAGGTCGCGCATCTCTCCGACGAGGACGATGTCGGGGTCCTCGCGGAGCGCGGCGCGGAGCGCGTCCTTGAACGAGCGGGTGTGGCTCCCGATCTCGCGCTGGTTGACGAGGCATTTCTTGTTCCGGTGGACGAACTCGACCGGGTCCTCGATCGTGATGATGTGGTCGGTGCGCGTCTCGTTGACGTAGTCGACGAGCGCGGCGAGCGTCGTCGACTTGCCCGAGCCGGTCGGCCCGGTGACGAGGACGAGCCCCTTCGAGAGGTCGCCGAGCCTCACGACCGCCTCCGGCAGGTTCAGCTGCTTCGCCGTGAGGATCTCGATCGGGATCTGGCGGAAGACGGCTCCGACGCCGTGCCGGTCGCGGAAGACGTTGACGCGGAAGCGCGCGGCCCCCGGGATCTCGTACGCGAAGTCGGTGTCGTGCCGCTCCATGAACTCGGTCCGGTTCTTCTCGGGGAAGATCGGCGCGAGGAGCTTCTCGACCGCATCGGAGGAGAGGGAGTCGAAATCGGCCTGCGCGGCCATCTCGCCGTGGACGCGGAAGACGGGTCGCGTCCCGGAGGAGAGGTGAACGTCGGAGGCTTTCAGGTCGAGCATCTGCAGGAGGATGCCGTCCAGCGGGCGCGCGGTGGGGGCGACCGGGCGCAGCGAAGGCGCCTCGATCGCCCCGCCGCCCGGGTAGGGGATCTCCTCCGGAGCCGCGCGCCGCGGCGCGGGGGCCGGGGCGGGCGAAGGCGCGCCGGGGAACGCGGCCGAGGGGGCGGCGAGCTCCGGCGGGACGGGGATCGCCTCGGGGGCGGGAGGCTCCGACTCGAGCATCCCGATGGAAGGAGGGGCCTCCGGGACGTTCACCGAGGAAGCGGGCGGCGTGCCGTGCCGCGGACGCCGGACGGCCGAGGCGGACATCCGGTCGGGGCGGCAGAGCATCACGGCCGGCATGGGGCCCACCTGGCCGAAGCGGATCTCGACCGGGTCCTTCCCGGGGCCGGTCGGCCAGGGCATCCGGTGGCGGCTCGCGGCGAGCTCCTCCGGGGTCGATCCCGGCACGAGCTCGGCGACGACGGCGCGGAACGACTCGACGCCGACCGGCTCGCGCCCCACGACGGCCCGCACGTCGCCGCGCGTCATGAACAGCTTCTCGCCCGGGACGATGTAGAGGGCGTCGCCGGTGGTCTGGAGGAGGTTCGCGACGAGGAGGTCGACTCGGGAAGCCATCCGTCGCTGCTCCGTCAGAAGGAGACCCGCGCGATCCGCGAGGTGGCGACGAAGACGAGCTTCGAGCCGACCCCCACGGGAACGAAGCGTCCGGCGAGGTTGAAGACGTCCGACATCCGGCCGTGTCCCTCGAGCGCGGTGGTGGTGAGGACTCCGGAGACCTCCGCGCCCGAGACGAGATGGAGCGTCACGAGGTCGAGCGCCGCCCCCTCCGCCGCGGCGGGCTCGGCGCCCGGGCCGTCGGCCTCGATCGAGACGGTGACGAGCGCGTCGCGCGAGAGGAGGCAGCTTCCCCCGCCGGCCAGGCCGATCGGCAGGAAGCGGCGGTCCTCTTCGAGCAGGACCCGCATCGGCGTCACGCCCCGTTCGCGGTGCGGGTCCGGGAGGAGCCAGAACGTCACGTCGAGCTCGCTGCCGTGGTCGAGCTGGACGGTGGCGGCGCACGGGGTCGTCGTCCTGCGGGGAATGGTGTCGTTCATGCGAACCTCCGGGGACGCGCCCCGATCTTAGGCGAATCGGCCGGAGGGCCGGCCCGTTTCCGGGCCGTTCCGAGGCGGGAAAGCGCGCGCGTAGATAATCGCGGGGCGTGACCCGGCCCGCACTCCTCCCGTGCCTCGCCCTCGCGGCGCTCCTGGCGCTCGTGCCCGCCCGCGCCGCGGACCCGACCGCCACGTTCGTCGCGCCCGGGGGCTCCTCGCTCCTCGTGGCGGCGGCCGACGCCGAGGGAAAGACGTGGCTCTCCGTCCGCGACGTGGCGACCGCCCTCGGCGGGACCCTCGCCCACGAGGCGGCGACCGGCTCGTTCGAGCTGAAGATCGGCGCGCACACGGCCGTCTTCGGCACCGGGACGCCGATCGCCGTCGTCGACACGCGCCTCGTGCCGCTCGCCGCGGCGGTGCGGGCCGAGGGGGGGACCGCCTACGCGGAGCCGGACTTCTTCTCGCGGGTCCTCTCTCCTCTCTTCGGCGTCGCCTTCACGTGGGACCGCGCCTCGCGGACGCTCGCCGCGAGGCCGGTGGAGACGCCCGAGATCGGCGTCGAGGCGACCGTCTCCGCGTTCGAGGGGACGACGAAGGTCGTCTTCCGCTTCTCGCAGGCGCCCGCCTACCGGACGGAGAAGGGAGACGGCCAGGTCGTCCTCCGGTTCCCCGGCGCGAAGCTCGTCCCCGCCTCGCCCGAGGTCGTCCCCGACGACGAGCGCGTCGCCCGGATCCTCCTCCGGCCGGCCGAGCTCGCCGTCGTGCTGAAGGGGAAGGACCTCTCCACGAACGTCTACCCGCTCGCGGCGCCGCCCCGGATCGTCGTCGACGTCACGCGCGGCGCCCCGCAGGCCCCCGCCGCCTCCCCGGCGGCGACGCGCGTTCCCGGCGCCCTCGTCCTCCCCACGCCGACGCCCACGCCCCGGCCCGAGCCGCGCGTCGTCGTGATCGACCCGGGGCACGGCGGGACGGAGGAGGGGGCGAAGGGCCCGGGCGGCCTCCTCGAGAAGGACGTCGTCCTCGCCCTCTCGCGCACCGTCCGCGAGGTGCTGACCGCGCGCGGCTACCGCGTCGTCACGACGCGCGACAGCGACGCGTCGGTGGGGTTCCAGGACCGGACGGCGACCGCGAACGCGGCGAAGGCCGACGTCTTCCTCTCGCTCCACATGAACGCCTCGCGGTCGCCGTCGGCCCACGGCACCGAGGTCTACTACCTCTCCCTCGACGCGTCCGACCGCGCCGCCGCCGCGCTCGCCGACGCGGAGAACGAGGACGAGCCGAAGCCGACGCCGTCGGCCGAGACGAACGCGGCGCTGCGCGACCTCGACCTGATCCTCTGGGACCTCGCCCAGAACCAGCACCTCACCGCCTCGAGCCGCCTCGCCGAGATCATCCAGGCCGATTTCAACCGCCTCCTCGGCATCACGACGCGCGGCGTCAAGCAGGCCCCGTTCCGCGTCCTGATCGGCGTCAACGCGCCGGCCGTCCTCGTCGAGGTCGCCTTCATCTCGAACCCGGAGGAGGAGAAGAAGATCGCCTCCGAGGCGTTCCGCCGGGCCGTGGCCGAGACGCTCGCGGGTTCGCTCGACAGCTTCTTCCGCGTCGGCTCCGACGCCGTCGTCCCCGTTCCGTTCGCGCCGCCCGCAGCCGAGCGGCGCTGACGCCGGTCCCATGCCGCGCCGCTTCGCCCTCGCGCTCCTCGCGCTCCTTTTCCTCCTCCTCCTCGGCCTCCTCGCCGGGCGGAAGGTCCACGACTCGCGGCAGAAGCGGCGCGTCGCGAACCAGCCCGTCCCGACCCGCCCGATCCCGCCGCCGCCCACTCCGATCCCCGCGCGCCTCGCGGCGATCTGGTTCGAGTCGGCCGCCGACGGGATCTTCCGCGGCGAGGTGCGCGAGGTGCCGGCGGCCGTCGACGACGTCGCGCTCCTCCGCCGCCTCGGCGCCGAGGTCCTCGCCGGGCCGCGGCACCCCGACCTCCTCCGCCCGTTCCCGGAAGGGTGGACGCTCCGCGCCGCCTACCGCCTCGCGAACGGCCTCGCCGTCCTCGACCTCGCCCCTCCCGCGTCGCCCGCGCCGCCGGCCGAGGAGGGGAAGGACGCGAAGGAGACCGTCGTGGGTGGCAAGAAGGCCCCGACGCCCACACCCTCCCCCGTCGCCATAGAGCCGCCGAAACGCTGGGAGACTGGCTCCTCCGAGGAGCTCGCCGCGGTCCAGTCGCTCGTCCTCACCGTCACGAAGAACCTCCCCGCCGTCACCCGCGTCATCCTCCTCGTCGGCGGCGAGCCGGTGGAGACGCTCGCCGGACACGTCGACCTGACGCACCCGATCCCGCCCGACCTCTCCCGCGCGGCCGACGAGGCGCCTCTCGTCGCCCCGATGCCGACATCGCCTCCCGATCCGGCCGCACCGGCCGAGCCGGCCTCCTCTCCCTCTCCCGTCCCCGACGCCGCCGCGCCGTCGGCCCAGCCGGCGCCCGCGGCCTCCCCCGTCCCGCCGCGCCCTGCTGCGCGCCCCTCACCGCCCCCGCGAAAGAGCTTCGACCGCACATGACCGACCCGCGCCCCATCGGCCTCTTCGACTCCGGCGTCGGAGGGCTCACCGTCCTCGACGCCGTCGCCCGCCGCCTCCCCGGCGAGGACCTCCTCTACCTCGGCGACACCGCGCGCCTCCCGTACGGCACGAAGTCGCCCGAGACCGTCCGCCGCTACGCGCGCCGCGCCGTTTCGCTCCTCCTCTCGCGCGGGGTCAAGGCGCTCGTCGTCGCGTGCAACACCGCCTCGGCCCTCGCGCTCGACGCGATCGTCGACGAGGCGCGCGGCGTCCCGGTCCTCGGCGTCGTCGAGCCGGGCGCGCGGGCCGCGCTCCGCACCGCCCACGGCGTGACGGGCCCGGCCGCCGGGGCGCCGATCGCCGTCCTCGCCACGGAGGCGACCGTCGCCTCCGACGCCTACGGTCGCGCGATCCGCTCGCTCGACCCGTCCCGCACGGTGATGAACGTGGCCTGTCCGCTCTTCGTCCCGCTCGCCGAGGAAGGGTGGACCGAGAACGAGGTCGCCCGCGAGGCGGCGAAGCTCTACCTCGCCCCCGTCGTCGCGGCGGGGGCGCGCGTCGTCGTCCTCGGTTGCACGCACTACCCGCTCCTCGCGCGGACGATCGCCGCCGCGCTCCCCGAGGGGACGCTCCTCGTCGACTCCGCCGCCTCCACCGCGGTCGAGGTCGAGGCGCTCCTCGGCACGGAGGGGCGGCGCGCGGGCGAGGCGGGGGAGACGCACCTCCTCGTGACCGACTCCTCCGAGCGCCTCCGGCGCGTCGCGGGGCGGTTCCTCGGCCGCGAGGCGGCGGCGCTCGAGCTCGTCGACCTGCCGTAAGCTCCGGGCGATGTCTCGCCCCGACGGCCGCACCCCCCTCCAGCTCCGCCCCGTCTCCCTCGAGGTCGGCGTCGTGCCGCACGCCGAGGGCTCGTGCCTCATCACCCAGGGCCGGACGAAGGTCCCGATCGCCGCGACGCTCGAGCAG
>JAGOBQ010000320.1 GCA_017999215.1 Thermoanaerobaculia bacterium | reverse complement strand
CCGCCGAACCGCAAGCCGATCCCGCTCGTCGGCCCGGCGGACCGGATCGGCACGCCCTACCTCCACTGTCCGGCCGAGAAGATCGTCGCGATCGTCGAGACGAACGCGCCCGACCGCAACGCCCCGTTCTCGGCGCCCGACGAGACGTCGAAGCGGATCGCGGGGCACATCCTGGAGTTCCTCGGCGACGAGGTGAAGAAGGGGCGCCTCCCGAAGAACCTCCTTCCGCTCCAGTCGGGCGTCGGCAACATCGCGAACGCGGTCCTCTTCGGCCTCGAGGACGGCCCGTTCACAGACCTCACGGCCTACACCGAGGTGCTCCAGGACGGGATGCTCTCGCTCATCGCCTCCGGGAAGCTGCGCGTCGCTTCCGCGACCGCCTTTTCCCTGAGCCCGCAGAAGGTCGACGAGCTGAACGCGCAGATGGACCGCTACAGGGACAGCCTGATCCTGCGCCCCCAGGAGATCTCGAACCACCCCGAGCTGATCCGCCGCCTCGGCTGCCTCGCGATGAACGGGATGATCGAGGCCGACATTTACGGGAACGTCAACTCGACGCACGTGAACGGCACCGCGATCATGAACGGGATCGGCGGCTCCGGCGACTTCGCGCGGAACGCCTACATCTCCTTCTTCATGACGCCGTCTACGGCCAAGAAGGGCGCCGTCTCCTGCATCGTCCCGATGGTCACGCACGTCGACCACACGGAGCACGACGTCCACGTCCTCGTGACCGAGCAGGGGCTCGCCGACCTGCGCGGCCTCTCGCCGAAGCAGCGCGCCGAGCGCGTCATCGAGAAGTGCGCCCACCCCGACTACCGCCCCGCCCTCCGCGACTACGTGAGGCGCGCAGCGACCGGCTCTTTCGGCCGGCACACGCCCCACCTCCTCGACGAGGCGTTCGCCTGGCACCGCCAGCTCCTACGCACCGGCACGATGAAGGGAGCCTGAGGTCGCCGGGGCACGAGAGCACGGGGGCACCGAGCACCAGAGCACCGGGAGCACGGGGGAGGGAGCCGAGCCACGGGGTGGGTCCCACGGCCGCTCGCCGGGGGGCTGAGCTTCGCGCGCCCCCCGGACCCCCGCTCTCTCCTCAACCCGTCCTGCCATCCTTAGAGCTTCATGGCTGCGCGCGGCCGACCCGCTTGCGACCTCCCTGCGGCCGGGCGGGGCGCCCGCGCGAACTCGCGCTCGCCGGGGGGCTGAGCTTCGCGCGCCCCCCGGACCCCAAGCCCAATCCGCGCACTTCGGTCGTGCAGGCATCGTTCTCAAACAGCGCGCGGGCTTCTCCCCCGCCCGGTCCTCGGGACGTCGAGCGGGTCCCCGGCCGTGCTCGAGTCGGCTCGCGGGACCCACCCCGCGGCTCGGCCCACCGGAGCGAGCACGGAGGAGCGGGGAAAGGTGCGAACACTCAACTCTGCGCGAAAGCGGGAGTCTTCGCTCCGGGGTCGACGAAGCCCTGTCGCCTCCTCGTGAAGCCCATGACCTCGTCCTCGCGGTTGCTCATTCTGATCTACGCATGGCGTGAGCGGACGGGAGGGGCGTCCCGCGAGCGAGCGTTCGAGCACGCGCGGGGTACCCGCACGGCTCCGCGAGCAGGTCGGCGGATTAGGAGCGCGCGCTGTTTGAGCGAAGCGAGTTCGCGCGCTCCCCGCCGGCCCGCGCAGCGGAGCCGATGCGGGTCGCGCGCGCGCAGAGCGAGCCGTGGGATGCCCCTCGCGTCCGCGGCTCGTGCGGTACGACGCACCGATGCCGGGTGGTTCTCCGGTGCCCCGGGGCTCCGGGACTCCGGGTTTCCCGCTCCCGGCTCAGATCATTCCCGGCCAGTCCTGGCCGAGGTTGGCGAAGCGGGCCTCGATCTCGACGCGCATCTCCTCGGGGAGCGGGCCTTTCGCGACGAGGGCGCTCGTCTCGGCGAGGTGCTCGAGGCGGCGGGAGCCGACGATCGCGGTCGAGACTCCGGGAGCGAAGGCGGCGAAGCGGATGGCGAGCTCGGCGGGGTGCAGGCCGAGGTCGTCGAGGCGGAGGGCGGCCCAGCGGGATCGGTACGCCGCGGCGGCCGCGTCGTCCGGGGTGGGCGGCGGCGGGGTTCCAGGGCGCGTTCGCGAGGGGGCGCTTGGCGACGACGCCGAGGCCGCGGGCCGCGACGAGGGTGAGGGAGCGCTGGTCGCAGACGTTGACTGAGCACTGGACGGAGCCGAAGGCGCAGGAGGAGATGGCCCACGCCAGCGCTTCGTTCTCGCCGGAGTAGGCGGCGACGCGGACCTTGCCGACGCGGACGGCGCCGAGGAGGGCCTCGACGACGCCGGATGAGAGGAGCGTCTCGAGGGGGCAGGAGTGGAGGTGGGCGACGTCCAGGGCATCGGTGCGGAGGCGGGAGAGCGCCTGGTCGACGCCGCGGGCGATGCACTCCGGAGTCCAGTCGGGGACGTCCGGGACTCCGTATCCGAGCTTCGTCGAGAGGACGAATGACGAGCGTCGGCTCGAAAGGTGGCGGCCGATCCGCTCCTCGGAGAGCCCGTAGCCGGGCGCGGTGTCGACGAACGTCAGGCCGAGGTCGAGCGCGCCGTGGAGGAGCCGCCCCGCCTCGGCCTCGTCCAGGGCGCAGTCGCCGACGGGCCCGGCACCGAGACCGAGGACCGGAACGGCGAGCCCCGTCGCACCGAACGGACGGAGCCCACCGCCCACGGGGTCACTTCCCCGCGAACTTCGCCGCGCGCTTCCCGAGGAAGGCGGCGACGCCCTCCTTCATGTCGTCCGTCGCGACGCAGAGGCCGAAGAGGGCCGCCTCGTGGAGCTCGGCCTCGGCGAACGGGAGCTCGAGGCCGTGGTTCACCGCCTCGAGGGCGTAGCGGACGGCGAGCGGCGCCTTCGACAGGATCTTCGCCGCGAGGGCACGGCAGGCCGGGATCAGCTCGGCCGGCTCGACGACGCGGTTGACGAGACCGATCCGGAGGGCCTCGTCGGCCGGGATCGGGTCGCCCGTCAGGATCAGCTCGAGCGCCCGCCCCTTCCCCACGAGACGAGGCAGGCGCTGAGTGCCCGCGTACCCGGGGATGAGGCCGAGGGCGACCTCGGGCTGACCGAAGCGGGCGTTCTTCGCGGCGACGCGCATCGAGCAGGCCATCGCGAGCTCGCAGCCGCCGCCGAGGGCGAAGCCGTTGACCGCGGCGATGGAGGGCTTCCCCATCGTCTCGAGGAGGTCGAGGACGGCCTGCCCCTTCCGCGCGAAGTCGCGCGCGTCCACCGGGGTGAGCGACGGGAAACCGGAGATGTCGGCCCCCGCGACGAAGGCCTTCTCCCCCGCACCGGTCAGGACGAGAGCCCCGACCTCGGCGTTCGACTTCGCCTCGTGGAACACGCGGCGCAGCTCCTCGATCACCTCGGCGTTCAGGGCGTTCAGCTTCTCGGGCCGGTTGACGGTGACGGTGAGGATCCCCTCGGAGAGGTCGGTCAGGACGACGGGCACGGGCGCCTCCTCACTTGAACGGGTCGTCGTCGGCGCTCGGGCCGTAGAGGCCCGGGACCGGGACGTCGAGAAGCCGCAGGTAGACGGTGAGCTGCCCGCGATGGTGGTAGGAGTGGTTGAGGAGGATCGTCCGGACGAGCGCGAGCCGCGGCATCGAGAAGAGGGCCGACCCGCCCTTCGACAGGGTCCACTCCCCCATCGCCTTCGCGTCGTCGAGCTGCGCCATCGCCCCCTTCGCCAGCTTCACGGAGGCGTCGAAGGCCGCCACGATCTCTTCCGGGGTTCCGAGCGGCGGAGCCGCCATCCCGGACGTCAGGTCGAACCCGTCCGCCAGGAGGGCGCTGCCGATCCAGCCCGGAATCGTGGCGACGTGGCCGGCCAGCTTTCCGAGGCTCATCGACTTTTCGTGGGGCTTCCACGCCAGCTTGTCGGCGGGGAGGCGCTCGAGGCACTTCCGGGTGCCGGAGCACTCGCGGTCGAACTCGAGCAGGAGCGGATCGACGAGACGCATGGTCGTTCTCCTATCGGTCTTCGGTTTCCGGATTCGGGAAGAACGAGTCTAGCAGCGCGTCCGGCCGTCACCGGCCCGGCGCGGGGGGCGCGGCGGCCTCGCGCAGGGCCGCGGCGTCCAGCTCGGCGAGCTCGTCCTCGATCGCCGAGATCCGCGAACGGAACGGGGCGAGGACCGCCAGGTTCGCGCGGACCGACTCGGGCTCCTTCTCGGCCGCCTCGCGGCGCACGCGCGCCGCTTCCGCCTCGAAGCTCGCGACCTGCTCGTCGAGGAGGCGCCTCGAGGCCTCGTCGGGCGCGGCGGGCCGCCGGTCCCGGAGGGACGAGAGCGTCCTCTCGAGCAGGGCGAGGACGTCGGCGTTCAGCTTCGCGGTCATCGCCGCGGCCTCGGCCTCGAGGATCCGCTCCCGGATCCAGAAATACTCGTCGACGCGGACCGAGAGCGAGCGGGCGGCCCGAACCTCCGCGGCGCGGGCCTCCGAGGCTCCGGAGATCCCCTCCTCGCCCTCGAGCGGCGCGTTCCCTCCGGGAGTGGCCCGGATCCGGAGCGTCGCCTCGCGGACCTTCAGGAACGTCTCCACCTGAGGCACCGTCAGGACGCCGTCGTCCGGGGGGCGGTACGCCTCGCGCGTGGAGAGGCCCGGCCGCCGCGGCTCCGTCGGCGCGGGCCCGGGGGCGGTCTCCCGGCACGCGCTCGCTCCGAGCGCGACGGCGAGGAGGGCGGAAGCGAGCGAAGCCTTCACGGGAGAGGAATATACGCGAGCACATGTTACCCTCGCCGGACGGGCATGCTCGCGAAGGTCGGCAAGTACGAGATCCTCGAGAAGGTCGGCGTCGGCGGCTTCGGGACCGTCTACAAGGGCCGCGACCCCTACATCAAGCGGACCGTCGCCATCAAGACCTGCCAGAGCGACGAGGACGAGCTCCGGAAGAGGTTCTTCCGCGAGGCCGAGTTCGCCGGGAACCTGCACCACCGGAACATCACGACGATCTACGACTTCGGCCTGAGCGACGACGGCCTGCCGTACATCGTCCAGGAGTTCCTCACGGGCGAGGACCTGGACCGGAAGATCAAGCGGAAGGACGACCTCTCGCTCGCCTGGCGCGTCCGCGTGCTGGCCGACATCTGCGAGGGGCTCCACTACGCCCACACGGCCGGGATCGTCCACCGCGACGTGAAGCCGTCGAACATCCGGATCCTCGAGGACGGGACCGTGAAGATCATGGACTTCGGCATCGCCAAGTCGATGGTCTCCGAGTCGACGCTGACGCAGACAGGGATCACGCTCGGGACGGCGTCCTACCTGGCGCCGGAGCAGATCCGGGGCGAGGCCGTCGACGCCCGGACCGACGTCTTC
>JAGOBQ010000319.1 GCA_017999215.1 Thermoanaerobaculia bacterium | reverse complement strand
CGCGCCTCGCGGACGGGTTGTCGGGAGGGGCGGCGTACTCCTTCCCCGGGGCCTTCGCGTCGACGTCGATGCGCAGCATCCTCCCGAGCCAGGTCCCGTCACTCTGCGCGTTGTTCTGCGGGTCGCCCCCGCCCCCTCCGTCGCCGAGGCCGATCCAGAGCGTCCCGTCGAGGGGCGAGAACGCGAGGTGCCCGCCGTTGTGGTTCGCGAAGGGCTGAACCTGGCGCAGGAGGACGCGCTCGCTCCCGGCGTCGGCGCGATCGGGGTCGGCCGAGACCCGCAGCTCGGAGACGACCGTCCGGCCGGTCGGGTCGGTGTAGTTGACGAAGAAGCGGCCGTTCCGGTGGTACTCGGGATGGAACGCGAGGCCGAGGAGCCCGCGCTCCTCGCCGCTCGAGATCCGCCCGGAGAGGTCGAGGAAGCTCCCGCCGAGGAGGAGCCCGTCCTTTACGATCCGGACTCTCCCTCCCTGCTCGACGACGAAGACGCGGGAGTAATCGCCCGCGGGCGCCGTCACGCGGAGCGGCGCGGCGAGGCCGGAGGCGACGAGGACCGGCTCGACGGCGGCCGGGGCCGGACGGGTCCCGAGGAGGGCCGCGCCCCAGAGGGCGCAGGCGGCGACGACGGCACCGGCGGTTCTCATCCCCGGATTCTGGCCTCGCCCGGCGGCGGGGCCAACCCTGTGACGCGCGTCACCGGCGCACGCCGGACGCCGCGCCGTCCGGTCAGGTTCGCGCGGGGGACGGGACGAGGATCCGGATCTTCCCGCCTGCGGGGCCGACGGTCACCGGCGTCGTCCCGGCCGCGTCGCCGTCCACCTGAACCTCCAGCTCGTACCCCGCGAGCGAGCGGGCCGTGAAGCTCCGGACCGGGAGCCGCGAGACGCCGCGGACGCCGAGCTGCGCCGCGCGGCCGCCGGGAAGGAGTCGGTAGAACTGGAAGAGGTCTCCCCGGTCCTCCGACGTGAAGAGGACGAGGTCGAGGAGGTCGTCGTCGGGGTCGGCGAACGGCGAGAGGATGGCATCGCCCGCGTACTTGCGCGTGTTCGCCGAGAGGACGAACGTCGCGTGCCGCACGAACGGCTGCCCCTCGGCGTCGAGGCCCGTCACCTCGATCGGCGGGAACTCGTACCGGTACCACTCGAGCGTCGACGTGAAAGCGAACCCGGGACGTCCGAAGAGGCGCTTGAGGAGCGGGTTCACGTTCGCCATGACCCGCGCGTCGAAGCCGACGCCGGTCCCGATGAGCGAGGTCCGCCCGGCCGAGGGCCACGTCGTGAGCGTTCGCGTCGCCGTCGACCCGAGCACCGCCTCCGCCTCCTCCGGCGTGCTCCCGACCCCGTACTCGCGGGCGACGACGTTCGCCGTCCCCGCGGGGAGGATCGCGAGCGGGACGTCGGTCCCGACGAGCGCCGCGGCCGCCTCGCAGACCGTTCCGTCCCCCCCGGCCACCGCGACGAGGTCGGGACGCTCCGCGAGGCGATCGCGGACGAGCCGGGTCGCGTGCCCCGGCCCTTCCGTCGCGAGGAGGGCGAGGTCGATTCCGACCGCGCGCGCCCGCTCGGCGATCGCGGCCATCTGGGCGATCCGGTCGCGTCCCCCCGCCGCGGGGTTGTAGACGAGGAGGCCGCGCTTCACGCGGTTCCGTCGAAGAGCGTCCCGGCCGACGTCGCTCCCTGCGGGAGGCCGAGGTGCCGGTAGGCGAGCGCGGTCGCGACGCGCCCCTTGGGCGTTCGCGTCAGGAAGCCCGACTGGAGGAGGTACGGCTCGTAGAGGTCCTCGAGCGTCCCCTTGTCCTCCCCGAGGGAATGCGCGAGCGCCGAGAGGCCGACCGGGCCGCCGCCGAAGCGCTCGACGATCATGCCGAGGATCCGGCGGTCCAGATCGTCGAGGCCGAAATGGTCCACCTCGAGCCGGTCGAGCGCGCCGCGCGCTCCCGCGGCCGAGATCCGGTTCTCGCCCGCGACCTCGACGAAGTCGCGCACGCGGCGCAGGAGGCGATTCGCGATGCGCGGCGTCCCGCGGCTGCGCCGGGCGATCTCCCCGGCGCCGTCCTCGTCGATCGGGCAGCCGAGGATCTCGGCCGAGCGGAGGACGATCGTCCTCAGCGAGGCCGTGTCGTAGTAGTCGAGACGGTGCGTGATGCCGAACCGCCCGGTCAGCGGCTGGGAGAGGAGCCCCGCGCGCGTCGTCGCGCCGACGAGCGTGAAGGGCTGTAGGCGCAGCTCGACGGTCCGCGCGGCGGGCCCGGTCCCGATGACGAGGTCCAGCTTCCCGTCCTCGAGCGCCGGGTAGAGGATCTCCTCGACGGCCGGCGGCACGCGGTGGATCTCGTCGATGAAGAGGACGTCGCCCGGGCCCAGGTTCGTGAGGATCGCCGCGAGGTCGCCCGCCTTCTCGAGAACGGGGCCCGCCGTGACGCGGAGCTGGGCCCCCATCTCGCGCGCGATGATGTGGGCGAGCGTCGTCTTTCCGAGGCCGGGCGGGCCGAAGAGGAGGACGTGGTCGAGCGGCTCGTTCCGCCGCCGCGCGGCCGTCAGGAAAACGCCGAGCGTCTCGCGCAGCTTCGGCTGACCGGTGAACTCCGCGAGCGCCTTCGGCCGGAGCGTCGCCTCCGGCTCGCCTTCGTCGGGAGCCGGAACGCCGGCCAGGAGACGGTCGTCCATCGTCCCTCCGTCCCGTTCAGCGCGAGAGGTGGCGGAGCGCCGCCGACAGGAGCGCCGGCAGGTCCGTCGATCCGGCCGCGTCGCCCGCGGCCTTCACGGCCGCCTCGGCCTGCGGCCTCCGGTAGCCGAGGTTCAGGAGGGCGCCGACGGCGTCCTCGGCGAGCCCGACCGCGCCCGCGGTCCCGCCCGGGGAGCTCGCGGCGGCCCCGGGCACGATCCCCGCGACCTTGTCCTTCAGCTCCAGCCCGAGACGTTCGGCCAGCTTCTTCCCGACGCCCGGGATCGAGGAGAGCCGCCTCGCGTCCTGCGCGGCGATCGCTCCGACGAGCTCGGGCAGAGGGAGTCCCGACAGGACGACGAGGGCCAGGCGCGGGCCGATCCCGGAGACGGTGGTCAGCCTCTCGAAGAGCTCCCTCTCCTCGGCCGTCGCGAAGCCGAAGAGGAGGATCGCGTCCTCGCGGACGTGGGTGTGGACGTGGAGGCTCGCGCGCTCCCCGACGGCGGGGAGCGCGGCGAACGTTCCGAGCGGCACGTGCAGCTCGTAGCCGACGCCCGAGGCGTCGACGAGGGCCCGGTCGGGCCGCTTCTCCAGGACGACTCCCGAGAGGCGCCCGATCACGTCCCGGTCAGGCCTGCCCGGAGAAACGGGCCATCAGCTCCCGGTTGACCTCGATGCGCGCTTCGGAGCGAAGCCTCTGGACGAGCGACTGGAAGAGCCGTCCCGCCTTCTGCTGGCGAAGCCGGTCGAGCGCCTCCGCCCGCTGCGCCGCGAACGCGGCGGCGTCGAACGGCGTCACCTCGAGGACGCGGAAGACCGCGGCGCCCCGCTCGGGGACCCAGACCGGGCCCTTCGTCTCGCCGACCGCGGCCGAGAAGGCCGCGTCGAGGAGCGCCCTGCCGGAGCCGAGCCCCGGCACCGGCCCCGCCTTCGGGAACGCGTCGGGCGTCTCCACCCGGACGCCGGCCGCCTTCGCGACGTCCTCGACGGACGCGCCCGGCGAGATCGCGGCGCGCGCGGCGGCGAGGGCCATCTCCTCCTGCCTCGCCCGCGCGACCTCCGCCTTCGCCCGCGCCTTCACGTCGGCGAACGCGGCAGGACCGGCCGCCTTCACCTCGACGGGCTTCAGGATCGCCTCGCCGCGCGCCGTGGCGATCGGCTCGGAGACCTCGCCGAGCGGCAGCTCGAAGAGCTGCTGCATGAAGACCGGGTTCGGGCCGATCCCGGCCGGGGTGTCGGAGCGGGCCAGGAGCTCGGTCTCGTTGAACGTGACGCCGGGGCGCGTCAGCTTCCGGAGCTCGTCGTCGGACGGCGACTTGCCGAGGCGCGTGACGCGGTCGGCGAGCTCGCGCGCCAGGCGCCGCGCCTCGTCTCCCGCGCGCTCCTCCTCGAGCCGCGCCCGGATCGACGCGGCGACCTCGAACAGGGGCTGGGCGCGCGCCGGAGTCTTCGCGTTCACCTGGATGACGTGGAAGCCGAACGGCGTCTTGACGGGGCCGACGATCTCGCCCTGGGCCGCGCCGAACGCGGCGTCCTCGAACTCCTTGACCATCCGCCCGCGGGAGAACGAGCCGAGGTCGCCGCCCGAATCCTTCGACCCGGGGTCCTCGGACTCGGCGCGCGCGAGGGCGGCGAAGTCGGCTCCGCCCCGGAGGCGCTTCGCGGCCGCTTCGGCCTTCGCCCGCGCGGCCGCGTCGGAGGCCGGCGTCCCGTCGGACTTGTAGAGGACGTGGCGGGCCGCGACCTCCTCGTCCTTGCGGTACGTCGCGGAGTTCTTCGTGTACTCGGCGGCGACGTCCTCGTCGGTGACCTTCTTCGCGACCTCGGCGCGGAGCTGCGCGCTCTCGACGAGGAGGTACTTCGCCTTGCGGCGCTCGGGGAGCTGCCAGGCGGACGGGTCCTTCCGGTAGTGCGCCTCCGCGTCGGCGTCGGAAACCGTCTCGGGCGCGAGGGCCGGGGCCGGGAACAGCGCGTAGGCGATCTTCGCCTTGACGGTCCGCCCCTCGAAGTCCGCCTTCAGCTCGTCCTCGGAGACGACCGTCGACTCGGTCACGAACCGGTTCAGCTTCTCCAGGAGGACCTGCTCGCGCGTCTCGGCCTCGAAGCCCTCCGGCGAGAGGTTGGCTCCGGAGAGCATCCTCCGGTAGGTCGCCTCGCCGACGAAGGCCCCGTCCTTCACGAAGAGGAGGTTCCCCTGCGCGTCGCGCATCCGGAGGATGCGGGCCGTCACCTCGTCGTCGGAGACGGAGAGCCCGAGCCGACCGGCCTCCGCCCGCAGGAGGCGCCGGTCGACGAGGGAGTTGAGAACCTGGGAGGGGAGGTTCAGGGCGCGGGCGAGCTCCGGGCTGAAGCTCTGCCCGTACATCTCCCGGTACCGCTCCTCGGTCCTCACGTACTCCATCCGGAACTCGGCCTCGGTGATCTTCGAGGGGCCGACCTTCGCGGCGAAGTCGATCCCGTCCCCGCCCCCTCCGCCGGCCGCCCCCATCCCCCAGTCGACGAAGACGAAGATGACGAAGACCGCGATGACGGCCCAAAGGACCCACTTGAGGTGCTTGAAGTTTTCCCTGAACGTCTTGAGCATTCCCTCTCCGAGCCGGCACCGGTCTCCCGGCGCCGCAAGCGCAGGAGGATAGCGCGGGCGTTCCGGCTCGACAAGCCGCGCGGAGGGGCAT
>JAGOBQ010000318.1 GCA_017999215.1 Thermoanaerobaculia bacterium | reverse complement strand
CGGGGACGCCGGATCCCGACGCGCGAAGCCGGCGGCAGACGTCGAGGCCGTCCGCGTCGGGGAGCATCAGGTCGAGGAGAACGAGGTCGAAGGGCTCGCGCGCGATCCGCGCGAGCCCTTCGGTCGCCGTCCCGGAGCACGTCACCTCGAGGCCGCTCCGGCCGAGGTCCCGCGCGACCATCTCCGCGAGCCTCGCGTCGTCCTCGATCATCAGGATGCGGGTCGCCATGGCGGCATCATCGTCCATCCGGGCGGCGGGGAGGCGGGGCCGCGAGGGGTCCGCGGCCCCGCCTCCGGCCCGCCGGTCCCGGGCTCCGATCAGTGGCCGAAGCGGGAGTGGAACGACTCGAGCTTCTCCGCGGCCTTCCGCCGCTGCGCCGGGTTGAGGACGTCCGCCGCTTCGGCGACGGCCGCCACGAGCCGCCGGGAGGCATCGTCCATCTGCTGCACGTGACGCGCCCGGTGCGCCTCGAGGGCGGCCCGGTCGACCTTCTCGGCGGTCAGGATCGCGACGACTTCTTCCCGACCGGCGACGAGCTCGTCGTGGAGGGGCTCGAGGTCCTTCGCGGCGGCCTTCGCGATCGCGGCGAGCTTCGCCTGCTGCTCCGGCGTCCCGTCGAGGTCCTCGACGATCCAGCCGGCGATCCGGTCGATCTTCTTCTCCACCTGCGCGGGGTCCATGTGCCCGCAGGCGCCTTCCCGGAACGGACCGAGACCGAGCGCCTGGAGGGCGCCCGTCGTCAGGACCGCCGCCGCGCTCAGGAAGAGGGCCCCGAGGAAGAGGGTCCGCCCGCGCCTGCGGCACTTCGCCGGGGCGTTCGCGGGGGCGTCCGGGGAGGTCGGCGTGTTCTCGTTCATCTTCTTCTCCTTGGGCGGAGGGCTGGTGTCCGTCCGCCGAGGGGAAAGATGACGGCGCCCCGTTGCGCCCCTTCTTCCGGCAGGTGAAGTTGTGTGAAGCCGCGCCCGGCCGCGGACGAGCTTGGGGGTCAGGTCTACCATCTACACTCTGCGCGGCCGCAGAGTGTAGATGGTAGACCTGACCCCCTCCCTAGCCGAGGCGGCGGCGGAGAGAGGAGGCGAGGGCGGCGGCCTCGGGGACGCGGAGCGCAAGGGCGAGGAGGGCGTAGGCGGCGGCGAAGGCGCCGCAGACGAGGACGCCGAGGAGGACGGGGCCGAGCGTCGCGAACGCGAGCTTCACGCCGAAGCCGGCCGCGGCCGCGCCGAGCGCCGCGCCCCAGACGCGGAGGGAGAAGGAGGCCGGGAGGCCCGTCTTCCCGACGCGGGCGTTCAGCGCCCGCCGCAGCAGGAGCATCTCGAGCCAGCCCGCGAGGCCCGAGCCGAGCGTCAGCCCCGCGAGGCCGAGACGAAGGTCGAGACCGAGGAGGCGCGGGAGCGCGAACGCGAGGAGCCCGCCGAGCGTCGCGCTCGCGGCGACACGGAGCATCGCGAAGCGAAGCGGGGTCCGCGTGTCGTGGAGCGCCCAGAACGTCGAGGCGTAGAGCCTGCCGAGCGTCGAGGCGAGGAGCCCGACCGAGGATCCGGCCAGGACCGCCCAGACGATGCGGACGTCCTCGGCTCCGAAGGCGCCGGTCTGGAAGACGAGGGCGACGACGCGGTCGCCGAGGAACGCGAACGCGACGGCCGACGGGACGACGAGGAAGGCGACCCGTCGGAGCGCGGCGTCGAGCCGCTCGCGGAGCGTCTCGGCGCCCGCCCCCGAGGAGAGCTCGGGGAGCTCGGCGCTCGAGACCGACATCCCGAAGAGGGAGACGGGAAGGATGTAGAGAGTCTGCGCGTAGCCGAGCATCGCGACCGCACCGCCCGGAAGGAGGCTCGCGATGACCTGGTCGACCCAGCTCGAGACCTGCGTCACGCCGCGGCTCCCGACGCTCGGGAGGAGGTTGCGGAAGATCGTCCTCACGTGGGAGGACCCGGTGTCGAGCGCGGGACGGAGCGTGCCGACGAGCCGCGCCACCTGCGGGAGCTGGACGAGGAGCTGGAGGAGGCTCCCGGCGACGGCGCCCCAGGCGGCCCAGACGGCGATCTCCGCCCCGGCCCGCGTCCCGGCGAGGACCAGCGCGGCGATGATCGCGCCGTTCCAGAGAACGGGTGCCGCGTACGGCAGGAAGAAGCGGCGGTGGCTGTTCAGGATGCCGAGGCAGAAGGCCGAGAGGACGAGGAGCCCGGTCCCGGGAAAGAGGATGCGGACGAGCCGCACCGTCAGCTCGCGTCGCTCGCCCGAGAAGCCGGGCGTGAAGAGGTCGACGAGGAGCGGCGCGGCGAGAACGCCGAGCGCGGAGAGGAGGACGGCGAGGAGCGCGAGGAGCGTCCCGGCCGTCCGCGCCGTCCGCCGCGCCTCCTCCTCCCGTCCCTCGCCGAGGAGGCGCGAATAGACCGGGATGAGCGAGGCGGAGAGCGACCCCTCGCCGAAGAGGTTCTGGAGGACGTTCGGGGCGCGCAGCGCCGCCCGGAGGGCGTCGGCCGCCATCGAGCTGCCGAGGTAGTGCGCGAAGACGCGCTCCCGCACGAAGCCCGCGAGGCGGCTCAGCAGGATGCCGGCCCCGACGAGGAGCGCGTTCGCCGTCGAGGAGCGCCGCGCCGCGCTCACCGCAGCTTGAGCGTCGAGAGGGCCGCGAGGGCGAGGATCCCCGACACGATCCAGAGCCTCACGACGACCTTCGTCTCGGCGAGCCCGTTGTAGGCCATCGCGTGGTGGAGGGGGGCGCGCGCGAAGAGCCTCCGCCCGAGGAGCTTGATCCCGATCTTGTCCTGGACCTGCGAGGTGAAGGCCTCGGCGACGAAGAGGCCGCCGAGGATGACGAAGAGGAACTCCTGCTTCAGGAGGACGGACGCGACGGCGAGGCTCCCGCCGATGGAGAGCGAGCCGGTGTCGCCCATGAAGATCTGGGCCGGGTAGGCGTTGAACCAGAGGAAGCCGACGCCCGCCCCCGCGAACGCGCAGGCGAAGACCGCGAGCTCGCCCGCCCCGGGGAGGAACGGATAGACGAGGTAGCGCGACCAGATCGCGTTCCCGAGGAGGTAGCCGAAGACGCCGAGGACCGAGATCGCGAAGACGGAGGGGACGATCGCGAGGCCGTCCATCCCGTCGGTGATGTTGACCGAGTTGCCGACGAGGAGGACGAAGAGGAAGACGAACGGGAGGTAGACCCAGGGGTTGTCGAGGACCGCGGCCTTCAGGAAGGGGACGTGGAGGCGGGCGGCCTCCGCGTCCGGGAGCGGGTTCCAGGGGCTCGCGAGGAGGGCGACGAGGAGGGCCGCGAACGCCCCCTGGAGCATCAGCTTCCTCGCCTCGGACATCCCCTTGTCGCCGGACCTCGCCCGCATCTTCGCACGGTCGTCGACGAAGCCGATCGCGCCGAACCAGACCATTCCCGCGAGGACGAGGAGGGCGTAGCCGCTCCCCAGGTTGCACCAGAGGAGCGAGGAGAACGCGACGACGCCGACGAGGACGACGCCGCCCATGACCGGAGTCCCCGCCTTGTCGAAGGCCGACGGGATCCCCGTCTCGCGCAGCTGGTCGACGTACGCCTTCCGCTGGAGCCACCAGATGAGCCGCGGCATGACCCAGAGCGTCAGGAGGACCGCCGTCAGCGCCGCGCCGATGGAGCGCGCGGAGAGGTATTCGGCGAGCCGGAGGAACGAGAGCTCGGGGAACGGCGCGAGGAGCTTGCCGATCCAGAAGATCATCGGGGCGACTCCTTGCCGCGCGAGAGCGCTTCGAGGACGCGGCGGTACGAGAGCTTCATCTCGAACTGGGGACGGAAGTCGGTCGACGTGAGGAGGAACGCCGGGAGCGCCTCCTCGAGCCTCTTCCGGTCGCGCGCCTCGCCCCGCTCGACGAGCGCGAGCACTCCGCGAAGGGCCGCGGCGCGGACCTTCCAGAAGCGGTAGTCGGAGAGCCGGAGGAGGGCCGGGAGCGCGTCGGCCTCGCCGCCGATCGCCCCGAGCGCCTCGGCCGCCGCCGCCGCCGCCTCGAGGTTGCGGTCGGAGAGGCGGCCCACGAGCGCGGCCACGACGTCGTCCCTCCGCGCGAGGCGGCCGGCGAAGCGGGCCGCCGTCCGCGCCGCCTCGGCCCTCACCTCCCAGTACGGGTCGGCGAGGCCGGCGAGGAGCGCGGCCTCGACGCCGGCGTCGACGACGCCGAGGCGGCCGAGCGCCGTGAACGCGTTTCGCCGGACGAAGCCGACCTGTGCGAAGTCGCCGCCGAGGAGACGCTGGAAGAGCGGCGCCGGCGTCCGGTCGGCGAGGAGGGCGAGGAGGAGAGGGACCTTCTCGGTCGCCCCGAGGAGACCGAGGAGCTTGACGCCGAGGTTGCGCGCCTCCCAGCTCTCGTTCGCGAGGAGAGAGGCGGCCCGGCTCCGGAACCAGGGGAGGTCGCGCGGCTCGACGTGCGCTTCGACCCGGTAGCGCCGCCCCTCCGCGGCAGCGGCCCTCTCGAGCCGCGAGAGGAGCGCGGCGTTCGACACGACGTGCGGCGCCGGGACGAGCGTCGGCTCGACCGCTCCCGTGCCGCGGCCGAGACGGACGTGGTGCGCGATCTCGGCGGCGGCGTCGGCCCCGAGGACGTCGCGCCCCAGCCGCGACATCTCGTCGAGGCGATCCGGGTCGTCGACCAGGTCGAGGACCCGGCGCGCGAGGAGCGCCCCGTCGAGCTCCTCGACGAGGTGCCCGTCGCGGAGGACCGTCTCCTCGTAGAGGACCTCGGCGCCGCCCGAGCGCTCGAGCGCGCGGGCATTCGCGACCTGGTGGTCGCCCGGGAGGTTCGCCTTCGGGACCACGAGCGCCGGAAGGCCCATCCGCGCGACCTCGTTGAGGCTCCCCGAGCCGCCGCGGATGACGACGAGGTCGGAGACCGCGTAGACCGAGGCGATGTCGTGGAAGTAGCTCCGCGAGACGTAGAACGTCGCGATCCTCTCCCGCTCCTCCGGCGTGTATCGCGCCGCGAGGCGCGCCTCCGTGTCGGCGCCGGCGTCGTAGCCCCCTCCCTTGAAGAGCCCGGTCCCGTGGACGACGAAGAGGCGCTCCGCGTGCGGGAGGAGGCTGCCGAGCGCGTCGACGAGGCCGCGGTTCAGCGAGCGCGAGCCCTGCGACCCTCCGAAGACGAAGACGACCGTCCGCCCCTCCGGGATCGCGAAGTCGAGGCGGGCGCGCGCCTCCTCCTTCGAGACGTGTCCGATTCGCTTGCGGAGCGGGTACCCGGTGACCGCGCCGTTCCCCGGGAAGAGGGAGAGGGTCTCGGGGAAGGTGACGAAGACCTTCTCGGCGAACCGCCCGACGAGCCGGTTCAGCTTCCCGGGGACGGCGTTCTGCTCGTGGACGAAG
>JAGOBQ010000317.1 GCA_017999215.1 Thermoanaerobaculia bacterium | reverse complement strand
TCCTCCGGAGCCGCGGCGTCCGCCCGCGGCTCCGGAGGAGGAGCGCCCCGGCCGGTAGCAGGAACTGGTCGCCGAGGGACCCGACGTCGGGGCACGGCGCGAGCACACGATCATCGTGGCGGACGAAGTCGCCCGCGTCCCATCGGGCCCAGTTCCGCGCCATCGTCGAGAGATGGATGATCGGATCCCCGAGCTGCTCTCTCGGGACCGGGCGACCGCAGGGGATCCGCTCCAGGGGTGACCGCACGGCCTCGCCGAGCACGAGGACGGGACCGGCGACAGAGACGAAGGCGCGGACGGCGAGAAAGGTCCGGCGCGGAAGGAGTCCCGAACGGGATCGCAGCGACGACCTCCCTCTGGACGACTCCGCTGGAGGTTGGGACGCGAGAAGAATGGAACGGGACTGGCACCGCGTTCCGCGTACGATCTCCGCATGAGAGCGTCCCTCGCCGCCCTCCTCGCCCTCTCCGTCGCCCTCCCCCTCCTCGCCGAATGGCCGCCGAAGGGGCGCGGCGCGGCGAGCCGATCGCCCGTCTGGGCCGAGCACGGCATGGTCGCGAGCGCCCAGCCGCTCTGTACGCAGGCAGGCGTCGAGACCCTCCGCAAGGGCGGGAGCGCCGTGGACGCGGCGATCGCCACGAACGCCTGCCTCGGCCTGATGGAGCCGACGGCGAACGGCCTCGGGGGCGACCTCTTCGCGATCCTCTGGGACCCGGCGCAGAAGAAGGTCGTCGGCCTGAACGCCTCCGGCCGCGCGCCGATGGCGCTCACCGCCGACAAGGTCCCGCCGCTCCCCGACGGGACGATCCCGCTCTACAGCCCCTACGCCTGGAGCGTCCCGGGCTGCGGCGACGGCTGGCTCGAGCTCCACGCGAGGTACGGGAAGCTCCCGCTCGCCGAGGTCCTCGCGCCGGCGATCCGCTACGCCGAAGAAGGCTTCCCCGTCTCGCCCGTCATCGCCGGGAACTGGGCCAGCTCGGTGAACCGCTTCAAGGACAAGCCCGGCTTCGCGGAAGTCTTCCTCCCCGGCGGGCGCGCGCCGAAGGAAGGCGAGCGCTTCCGGAACCCCGCTCTCGCGAAGACGCTCCGCCTCCTCGCGGCGAAGAAGCGGGCCGGCTGGGAGGGGGATTTCGCCGACGAGATCGTCGCGTTCTCGAAGGCGAACGGCGGCTTCTTCTCCAAGGAGGACTTCGTTCGGCACCGCTCGACGTGGGACGCGCCCATGTCGACGAGATATCGCGGCTACGACGTCTGGGAGCTCCCCCCGAACACGCAGGGGCTCGCGGCGCTCCAGATGCTGAACCTCCTCGAGGGGTTCGACCTCGCGAAGATGGGGAGGGGCAGCGCCGACTTCTGGCACGTCATGGTCGAGGCGAAGAAGGTGGCCTACGCCGACCGGGCCCGCTTCTACGCCGACCCGGCCTTCGCGAAGCTCCCGCTCGAACGCCTCCTCTCGAAGGAGTACGCGATGGAGCGGGCGAAGAAGATCGACCTGAAGCGCGCCTCCCGCGAGGACCCTCCCGACGAGGAGCTCGTTCTGAACCGGAAGGAGACGACCTACCTCTGCGCGGCCGACGCCTCGGGGCTCATGGTCTCCCTCATCCAGAGCAACTACACCGGCTTCGGCTCGGGCTACGCCGTCCCGGCGCTCGGCATCGGCATTCACAACCGGGGCGGGCTCTTCTCCCTGGAGAAGGGGCACCCGAACGTCCTGGAGCCCGGCAAACGCCCGTTCCAGACGATCATTCCGGCCTTCCTGACGAAGGACGGGCAGCCGCTCATGGCCTTCGGCCTGATGGGGGGCGACATGCAGCCGCAGGGGCACGCGCAGGTCGTCGTGAACCTCGTCGACTTCGGCATGAACCTCCAGGAGGCGGGGGGCGCGATCCGCTTTCACCACACCGGCTCGAGCGAGCCGACGGGAACGGTCATGAAGGACGGCGGGACGCTCTTCCTCGAGGAAGGGCTGCCGGAGCCGCTCCTCGAGGAGCTGATGAGACGCGGTCACCGGATCGGGCGAGAGCCGGTCGGCGCCTACGGCGGCTACCAGGCCGTCGCCCGCGACCCGGCAACCGGCTTCCTCCTCGGGGCGACCGAGAAGCGGAAGGACGGGGCCGCCGCCGGCTTCTGATTGGTCGGGAGTCCCGTGTCGGCCCACCGGCGGAGGCGCGGAGGCGAGGTGTAACCTTCGCGGCATGAGCGTCTCCGCCGAGAAGGCCGTTCCCCGCGTCTCCGAGCGGGGCCGGCGTGTCCCCGCCTCCCCGATCCGAAAGCTCGCCTCCTTCGCCGACGCGGCGAAGAAGCGCGGCGTGAAGGTCTACCACCTCAACATCGGTCAGCCCGACCTCGAGACCCCCGCCCCGATGAGGGACCGCCTCGCCGAGATCAAGGACAAGGTCTACGCCTACACACCGTCGAACGGCACCGCCGAGTGCCTCGACTTCCTCGTCGGCTACTACCGCGGCCGCGGCGTGGAGCTGACGAAGAGCCAGGTCATCACGACGACCGGCGGAAGCGAGGCGATCCAGTTCGCGTTCATGGCCTGCTGCGAGGTCGGCGACGAGGCCCTCCTCGTCGAGCCGTTCTACACGAACTACCGCGCCTTCGCGGCGATGGGCGGCATCGACCTGAAGCCGATCGTCACCCGCGCCGAGGACGGCTTCCACCTCCCCTCCCGCGAGGAGTGGGAGAAGGCCCTCACGCCGAAGACGAAGGCCGTCCTCCTCTGCAATCCGAACAACCCGACCGGGACGGTCTACTCGAAGGAGGAGCTCGTCCTCGTCGCCGAGTTCTGCCGCGACCACGGCCTCTTCCTGATCGCCGACGAGGTCTACCGCGAGTTCGTCTACGACGGACGTCAGATCACGAGCGCCCTCTCGCTCGAAGGATTCGAAGACGTCGTCGTCGTCGTCGACTCCCTCTCGAAGCGCTACAGCGCCTGCGGCATCCGCCTCGGCTGCCTCGTGACACGAAACAAGGACGTCTACCAGGCCTGCCTCCACATGGCGCAGGGGCGGCTCTCCCCGCCCGGCCTCGCGCAGGCGATCGCGCCCGGCGCCGCGCTCCTCGGCCCCGAGTACGTCGAGGGGGTCGTGAAGGAGTACGGACACCGGCGCGACATCCTGTACGAGGAGCTGACGAAGATCCCCGGCATCTTCTTCCGCAAGCCCGAAGGAGCCTTCTACTTCGTCGCCCGGATCCCGGTGAAGGACAGCGAGGACTTCGCCCAGTGGCTCCTCACCGACTTCCAGCTCGACGGCGCGACGGTCATGGTCGCCCCGGCCGACGGCTTCTACGCGACGCCCGGCCTCGGGAAGGACGAGGTGAGGATCGCCTACGTCCTGAAGTCCGAGGACCTGAAGGCCGCCTGCCGCGTCCTCGAGGCGGCGATCCCGGCCTACCGGAAGGCGCGGGGGCTCTGACCCGCCGTATCCGACCGTGATGATCGGGCGAGTGCCGGCTCCTCCGAGCCGGCACTTGCTTTTCCGGCGTCCGGGTCCCACCTTCTCGTCAAGGGACAGTCAATTCCGGAGAGTTCGTCTCATTTACAGACCTGATCTCCCCTGGCCGGCGAGGAACCACTCTCCGCCGCCCCCCTCCCCGCCAGGCCAGGGACGCCGGGAGCGTCGCCCCATTGGCACGCTCCCGGCAGCTTTCTCCGGGCGCGCGACGGGCGGCCGGTCTCCGAGGTAACGTCAGGCCCGTGTTGCGCAACGTCGCACCCGTCATCCTGATCGGCCTCTTCGCCGCGGCGTGCGGCGCCCCCCCGGGCTCAGGCCCGGAGACCTTCCGGCCCGTCCCTCCCCCCAGGATCGCGCCAGACGCTGCGCGCACGCCGGCGCCCGATGCCCGGCCTCTGGAGGCTCTCGAAGCCGCCGGCCTCGCTCCCGTCGAGCTGGCCGCCGCCGCCGTCGAGGGCTATCCGCCGCTCCCGTCGTACACCGCGAAGGTCCGGAACGCCTCGGATCGTCCGATCCGCCGCGTCCTCGCCACGGTCGTCTACCTCGACGCCGCCGGCCGCGCAATGCCGGGAGAGCGCCACGACGTCGCCTTCGGCAGCCCTCTGAAGGCGATCGATCCGGGCGTCACGCTCGAGAGCGTCTTCCTCTCGCGCGTCGACCGCGCGCCCGGCGTCCGCCTCGTCCCCCGCGTCGTCACGCTCCTCGAGAAGGGCGACGGCCCGGAGGCGATCGAGCGGGAGTGGAAGAACCCCCGTTACGAAGAGGAGCTGCGAAGGGACGGCCGGCCCTGATCACGGGCGTCCCGGCGCGCCGGGGGCGAGGCGCCCGGGGTCGCCGCTCGTCCGGCCTCGGGATCAGAGCAGGACCGCGAGCGCGGCGAACCGTTCCACGAGCCGCGCCGATTCGTCCGGAAGATCCGCGAGGAGCGCGAAGTCGTCGAACTCGAATCCGGGCCCCACGTCGCAGGCGACGAGGGCGAGTTCCCCGAGCGGCCGCGCCGCCTGCCAGGCGCCGGCCGGAACGACGGCGAGCGGCTCTCTCCCTTCGCTCGCGCGGCCGAGGACGTGGCTCCTCGCGGAGTCGAACGCCGCGTCGACGACGAGGAGCTCGAGCGGCTCCCCATCGTGGAAGTGCCAGGCCTCGTCGGAGAGGACTCGGTGCCAGCGGCTCACCTCTCCCCGCGCGAGGAGGAAGAGGATCGAGGTGAGCGAGACGCGCTCGACGTCGCGCCCCGGCGCCGACACGACCGACGTCGAGCGGTAGAGCTGCCGATAGCGCCCGCCCTCGGGATGCGGCTCGAGCCCGAGGTCGGCGGCCAGGCGGTCGGCGATCGACTCCACGTCAGCCCTCCTTCCGGACGACCCACGTCGTCATCGCCCGCTGCCCCTGGACGACCGTCGTCTTGATCGGATCGAGGAGTCGCCCGCCGAGCTCCGCCGTCAGGCCCTCGAGGTACGCGTCGTCGACGAGGTAGCGGTCCGAGCCGTCGGGGAGCGCGAATCGCCGCCCGCCCAGCGGGCGGACGAGCCGCTCGATCCCGGTCGAGGAGGCGAGGCGGCAGAAGAAGAGCCCGCCCGGCGCGAGGAGCCGCCACGTCCCGCGGAGCATCGCGAGGAAGCGCGCGTCGTCGGACGCGAAGTGCAGGACGGCGTTCGAGATCACGACGTCGGCGGAGGCATCCGGGAACGTCGAGTCCTCGGCCGTCTCGCAGCGGACGTTCGTCTCCGGGAGAGCGGGTGCGAGCCGCCGCGCGAGGTCGCGCACGGCCGCGACGGCCGTCGGGTCCGGGTCGATCGCACGGACCTCGAACCCCTCCCGGAAGAAGTAGACGAGGTTCCGGCCGCGGCCGCACCCGGCATCGAGGACCCGCATCCCCGGGACGATCCGCCCACGGAGGAGCTGGTCGAAGAG
>JAGOBQ010000316.1 GCA_017999215.1 Thermoanaerobaculia bacterium | reverse complement strand
CTACTTCATCAAGGGGAACAACGCGAACCTGAAGCTGAACGTCGAGTCGATCGAGGACGACGGCCGCTCGGTGGGCGGCGTCCTCGACGAGAAGTACCTCCAGGCCGTCGTCGCGGCCCAGATCTCCTTCTAGCTCCCGTACCCGGACCTCCTCTCGGCCCCCGGTGCTCCGGCGCCGGGGGCCTTCCCGTCCGACCCCCCGGGAAGCTCGACGAAGAACGTCGCTCCGCGGCCCGGCGCGCCCTCGGCCCGGATCGAGCCGCCCATCCGCTCGACGGCCTTCCTCACGAGCGCGAGGCCGATGCCGGTCCCCGGGAACTCCTCCTGCCGGTGGAGCCGCTGGAAGATGTCGAACATCTTGTCGCGGTAGGCGGGGTCGAACCCGATCCCGTCGTCGCGGACCCAGAAGCGGCAGAGCCCGTCGCCGGCTTCCCCGCCGATCTCGATCCGCGGCGCCTCCGCACCCCGGCGGAACTTCAGCGCGTTGCCGAGGAGGTTGCGGAAGACGATCGCGAGCCCCTCCCGGTCGGCGCGCACGACGAGGCCGTCGACGGCGACCTTCACGGAGGCGCCGGTCGAGGCGATCTCCTCCTGCACGTGCAAGAGCGCCGGCCGGACGCTCTCCCCGAGCGAGATCGTCTCCGGCTGGAGAGCCTTTCGCTCGACCCGCGAGTAGGCGAGGAGGGCGTCGATCAGCTCGCCCATCCGCCGCGCCCCGGCCCGGACCCGCTGGAGATAGTCGCGCGCCTTCACGTCGAGCGAGCTCCCGTGCTCCTCGACGAGGAGGTGGCTGTAACCGTCGATCGCCCGGAGCGGCGCTTTCAGGTCGTGGGAGACGGAATACGCGAACGTCTCGAGCTCTCGGACCGCGCTCGCGAGCTCCGCCGTGCGCTCCTCGACGCGCCGCTCGAGGTCGGCGTTCAGGCGCCGCACCTCGGCCTCCGCCTCCCTCCGGGCGGCCTCCCCCCGGATCGTCTCGAGCGCGAACGAGACGTCGAGGGCCATCTCCTCGAGGAGCCTCATCTCCTCGGCGTCGAGAGGGTCTTCCGTGCCCGCGGCGAGGACGAAGGCTCCGATGGCGCTCCCTTCGACGACGAGCGGCAGCGAAACCGCCCGGCCGCGCTCGTGCCCCGACGGCGCGGCCGCGGAGCGACCGCTCCGGATCGAATCGAGGGCGAGCGACTCGGCCCAGGCCGCCGCATCCGCCGCGTCGTCCGCGCCCCCGGCCGGAGCCCGGCCCACGCATCGGACGCCCTCGCCCTCCGCGAGCAGGAGCCACGCCTCCCGGAATCCCCCGACGGAGACCGCGATCCGGCAGGCCGCGGCGGCAAGGGACGGGACGTCCCGCTCGCGGACGATCGCCTGGTTCACGTCGCTGAGGACCGCGTAGACCCGGTTCAGGTGCCGGATCCTCCCCTCCGCAGCCTTACGCTCCGTGATGTCGTTGATGACCGCGAGGTAGACGTCGCCCGTGGGGGCGCTCACCCGCTGGAGGTGGACCTCGATCGGGTAGAGACTTCCGTCCTTTCGGCGGTGGGTGGTCTCGTACCTGTGGACCTCGCCCGGTCGCGCATCGGTCGCTCGGAGCATCGCGCCGAGGTCGTCGGGCGTCATCCCCGGTACGAGGTCCATCGGGGTCATCCCGCGCAGCTCCTCCTCCGAGTAGCCGAGGTTCCGTGCCGCCCCCCGGTTCGCGAACAGGAAGCGGAAGGTGACCGGGTCGACGACGAAGATCTCGTTCAGGCTCCGCTCGATGACCTCACGGAGCGAGGCGCCCTCCCGTTCCGCGAGCCTTCGCGCGCGCTCGGCCTGGCCCAGCTGGCGGCGCCAGACCGCCACTACGCCCGCGGCCACCGCCGCGAGCAGCCCCGCCATCGCGAGGACCGTGAGCCAGAGCCGTTCGCGCAGGGGGCCGTAGACCTCCTCGACGTCGACGCACGCGACGAGCTTCCAGGGCGAGCCGGCCACGCGGCGGGCCGCGGCGACGACCGAGCTCCCGTCGGAGCGGGCAAAAAGCCCGACCACCTCCTCGCCGGCGGCCGCGCGTTCGAGCATCGGCTCGACCTGCGTCATCGGGACCCGCTCGATCCTCGGCTCCTTCCCGGCCGCGTCTGCGGCTCGTGCCACGAGAACCGCGTCTCCGTCCTTTCGGACGAGAAAGGTCGACGCCGTCTGCGAGGGGACCGGCCAGTCGGAGAGGAACGCCTCGAGGTGGGACCGCACGTCGATCCCGAGCAGCACGGCGCCCCGCGGACGCCCCTCGAGGACGACCGGGACGACGACCGCCATCCGGAGCACGCCCCGTAGCTCGTGCGTGTGAAGGTCGACGAGACGCGCTTCGCCCGACCTGAGGAGCTCGGCGAAGTGCCGGCCGTCGTCCCCCGCGATCGGTGCGGCGTCGTTCGGGATCGACAGACGCCGCGTCCCGCCCGCGTCGAGGAGCTCGACGCTCGCGTAGCCGTAGCTCTCCCGGACGCTGCCGAGCCACTGCCCGAGGACCGCCTCGTCGTCGCTCGGGAGCGTCCCGGCGAGGAGACCGTCGACGAGGCGGCGGAAGGCCCGGCTCTCCTGGAGGACCCGTCCGTTGCCGAGCCGCTCGGTCCTCCAGCGGGCGAGGTCGGTCGCCTTGAGCTCCGCGATCGTCGAGACCTGCAGGTCGACCTGCTCCCGCAGGCGCCGCTCCTGCTCTCGGAACCAGGTCGCCCCCCAGAGGACGATCCCCGCCGCGAACAGCAGGAAGAGCCCCGCCAGCGCCGCCTCGGCGCTCCGGGGCAGGCGCACCTCGTCGATCGGCCGAGGCTCCCGGGCCCGCGCGGCGAGGACGACGGCGAGGCCGAGCGTGACGAACGCCATGCTCGTCGGGGCGGCCGGCGGCAGGACCGTGCCTCGGTAGAGGAGCGGCTCTCCCACCACGTAGGCAAGGAAGAAGACGACGCCGCAGCCGAGGACCGCGAGGCCACCGGCCGCGGCGAGCCAGCCTCGCATCCGGCCCCGGCCCGGAGGGATCTGGAGCGCGAGGAGCGCGACGCTCACGAGGAGGAGCCCGGACGCCGAGACGGGCGAGATGTGCCCGAGCGGCCAGCCGGAAACGCGCCCCTCGATCCGAAGGCCGATGTGCTCGATCGACCAGTACGCTCCGCGGAGGCTGGCGATGAGCAGGACGGCCGAGCCGATCGCCGCGAGTGAGGCAAGAACGGCGCTCGCGTTCCGCGCCCTCGCTCCTCGTCCCGGCCGTGCCGCCACCGCGGCGACGCCCCCGAGGACCACGAAGAGGAGCGCCGTGCTCGGCGCCATCGGGATGCTCGCGAGATCGAACGCGGTCAGCACCCTCCGGTCGGTCACCCATCCGAGGAGAGCCGCCGCGCCGAACGCCATGGTCATCAGGGCGCAGGTCAGGCCGGCGGCCGCCGTCCGGCCGGAGCCGGGGCCGCCCTGGGGGGGCGCAGCCGAAGAGCGCGTCTCGTCTCCCACTGTCCAGTCTCCCTCCAGTATGCCCCCTCCGCGCCGAGCCAGCCCTTCGGGGCCGAGCCGGCCGCTCCCGCCCCGAGCCCCGACTTTCCGGCGCGCCGACCGGATCCCGGTCCCTCGCTACTCCTTCTCCCACGAGACGAACGCCCAGCAGGACGGCTCGCGGCCGGTGCCGGCGCGGGCGGGGTCCTCCCGGTACCAGGCTTCGAGCCGCGCGCGCTCCTCGGGAGTGAGGGCGCCTAGGGAGAACTCGACGCGCCGGGCGAGCTGCTCGAAGCCCGGCTTCTCGTCGGACCGGCGCCCGGCCCGGATGAAGTCGAGGCGCGGGTGTCGGCCCATCCGGTGGAGGAGGTTCACGACGTAGATGTAGTCGGGATAGGAGGGCCGCTCGCGGAGCAATGCTGCCGGTAGAGGCGTCCGAAGTCGACGTCGAGGATCGTCTCGGGGCGCTTCCCGTCGGCGTCGGTCATCGTTCTCCCCCGAGGTCCCAGAGCGGCGCGGAATCGGGCCGGCGCACCTGCAGGGCGGCGACGAGCGCCGGCCGGACGACGACGATCGCGAGGCCGTAGCGGCGGGCGTCGAGGAGGCCGAACGCGGCGGTGAAGCCGCTCCCGCGGCCGAGCTCCAGCGGGCCGAGCTCGTCGACGATCAGGAGGTCGCACGCCCCGACCCTCTCGAGCGCGGCGTTGCCCGCGGCGAGAGCCTCGAGGTCGAAGCGCCAGCCGAGGCCCTCCGTCCCGGGCAGGTCCGGGCGGGCCCGCTCGGCCAGGAAACGGCGTTCGCCCGTGGCGAGGTCGAGGAGGTCGATCGCGCGCTTCTCTCCGCCGGCGAGGACGGCCGGCGAGAGGAGCCCGGCGACAGCGAGCCCCGCCTCGCGCGCCGCGCGCGCGAACGCCTCGCACCAGCGCGTCTTCCCCGCGCCCCGCCCGCCGGTCAGGAGCGCGAGAGAGCCCGCCGGAAGCGAGCCCCACCGCGCCGCGAGCTCCTCGGGTGCCGGCGGAGACGTGCTCACCGCCTCGCCCCCGTCGGCGCGAGGCGCGCGGCGACGGCCGCGAGGTCGACCCGGTAGAGGTGCGCGAGGCGCTCGGGCGTCGCGGTCTCGCGCGGCGCTCCCTCCGCGACGATCCGCCCCGCCTCGAGGAGCGCGATCCGGTCGGCGACCTCCAGCGCGTGCTCGGGCTGGTGGGTCGACATCAGGATGCCGATGCCGTCGTCGCGAAGGCGGCGGATCTCCCCGAGGACCCGCAGCTGGTTCCCGAAGTCGAGGCTCGCCGTCGGCTCGTCGAGGATCAGGACGCCGGCCTCCTGCGCGAGCGCCCGAGCGACGAGCGTCAGCTGGCGCTCGCCGCCGGAGATCTGCGTGTAGACGCGGCCGGCCAGCCGGCCGATCCCGAGGCGCTCGAGCGCCTCGCGGACGACGTCGTGGTCGCGCCGCGACGGGGCGGCGAAGCGGCCGCGCCGGGCCGTCCGGCCCATCAGCACGACCTCCTCCACGGTGAAGGCAAAGAGTCCGGCGTGCGCCTGCGGGACCCAGCCGAGGAGACGAGCCCTTTCGCGCCGCGACAAGCGGGCGAGCGGCCGGTCCGCGGCGCGCACCTCCCCGGCGATCGGCGGCAGGACGCCGAGGAGCGTCCGGAAGAGCGTCGTCTTCCCTCCCCCGTTCGGGCCGAGGAGGCAGACGATCTCCCCGCCCGCGAGGTCGAGGTCGACCCCTTCGCCGACGGGAACCCCGGCGTAGCCGAAGCTCAGGCCGCGCGCCTCGAGCCGCCTCACGAGAAGCGGCCTCCCCGCGCGAGGAGCCAGAGGAAGGCGGGCGCGCCGACGAACGCCGTGAGAATGCCGAGCGGGAGCTCGATCGCGGCGGTGCTGCGGGCGAGCGTATCGGCGATGGCGACGAACGCCGCACCCAGGAGGAGCGCGGCCGGCATCGAG
>JAGOBQ010000315.1 GCA_017999215.1 Thermoanaerobaculia bacterium | reverse complement strand
GGGTATCCGGACGGGCTGAGGGGAGAGGAGATCCCGATGCTCGCGAGGATCATCTCGGTGGCCGACACGTTCGACGCGATGACGACGACCCGCCCCTACCAGAAGGCGATGAGGAGCGACTACGTGGTCTCCCGCATCAAGACGTTCGCCGGCACCCGTTACGACACCAGCGTCATCGAGGCGCTCGAGGAGGCCCTCCTGAAGAACGACCTCGAGGTGATCGGCGAGGCGGCCCGGACGGCGGAGGCGTCGTGAGGGTTCCCCGCGCCGTCGCGGCGCTCGCCGCTCTCCTCCTCCTGAACGGGTGTCAGAGCACCCTCGACGCCGCGAAGAAGCTCCCGGAGCCGAGCCCGGCCGTCGCCGACCTCGTCGACTACCGCCAGGGGCTCGCCCTGCTTCGCGAGGGACGCGTCGACGAAGCGATCCAGCAGCTCGGCTCGGCCCGGGCCGCCTACCCGCGGAGCGCCGAGGTCGCGAACGCGCTCGGCCTGGCGTACCTCTACCGGAAGGACCACAAGAACGCGACGAAGCTCTTCGCGGAGGCGCTCGAGCTGGACGAGAACCTCGTCGAGGCGAAGAACAACCGGGGCGTCGCGGCGATGGAGGCGGGCCGGCTCGAGGACGCCGAGAAGGACTTCAACGAGGTCCTGGCCGGGTCGCGCACGTCCGAGCACGTCAAGGCGCGCTTCAACCTCGGCCTGCTGCGCGCCCGGCAGCTCCGCTGGGCCGACGCGGAGCGCGAGCTGACGACCGTCCTCGCCGACGACCCGGGCTACCTCAACGCCGCGCGCGAGCGGGGTCTCGCGAGGATGAAGCTCGAGGACTTCCGGGGAGCGCTGGAGGACTTCCTCCTCTTCCTTCGCGAGGACGGGAACGACCCGGTCGCGAACTACAACGCCGCCCTCTGCCTCCTGACGACCGACCGGCGGGACCTCGCCGTCCGCTACATGGAGCGGACGGTCCAGTCCGCGCCGGAGAGCGACGAGGCGAGAAAGGCGCGCCGCTTCCTCGGCGGCGAGCCGGGAGCGGCAGGCAGGGAACGATGAGCTTCGAAGACGTCCTCCGTCCGGTCCTCGCCGCGCCCGGCGCGCAGGCCGTCGCGTTCCTCGATCCGCAGGGGGAGGCCATCGCCTCTCTCGGCGACCACGCGCTGCTCGAGACGATCGGCGCCTACCAGTCCGTCTGGACGACGGAGCTCGCGCGGGCCGCCATGGGCGGGGGGCTGGGCGAGGTCACCGAGGTCGACTTCGACTTCGACGCGGGGCGGGTGCTCGCGACGGCGGTCCGGGACGGCTACTTCGTCCTCGCCCTCTTCGGGAGGGACGGCGTCCCGTCCGTCGCGCGTCCGTACCTCGCCGCCGCCCGGGCGCGGCTCGCGGCCGAGATCGGCTGAGAGGGGACGGAGCCGTGGCCGAGGGAGCTCGCCCGTCGCTGATGGCCCGCCTGAAGCGCGGGCTCTTCATGACCCACACGGAGCTGGTCGCGCGCGTCGGCGACGCGATCAAGGCCCGCTTCTCGCCCGATCCGAAGGCCCTCGAGGCGCTCGAGGAGGCGCTGCTCGCGGCGGACGTCGGGCCGGCGACCGCGGCCGAGCTCGTCGAGGCGGTCCGGGTCGAGGCGGGGAGGCGCGACGCGGGGGAGGCCGACGTCGTCCGCCGCGTCCTGAAGGCCGAGATCGAGCGGCGGCTCTCGGTGGAGGGGCCGGCGTCCGCCGCGGTCCCTCCGGGGATGCCGCGCGTCGTCCTGATGGTCGGGGTCAACGGGACGGGAAAGACGACGACGGCGGCGAAGCTGGCCGCACGCGCCGCCGCGGCCGGGGGGCGCCCGGTCCTCGCCGCCGCCGACACGTTCCGGGCGGCCGCGATCGACCAGCTCGAGGTCTGGGCCGGACGGATCGGCATCCCGCTCGTGAAGCACCGCCCGGGCGCCGACCCGGCCGCCGTCGTCTTCGACGCATGCGCCGCGGCGAAGGCGCTCGGGGCCGACCTCCTCCTGGTCGACACGGCGGGCCGCCTCCACACGAAGCACAACCTGATGGAGGAGCTCTCCAAGATCCGGCGGATCGCCGGGCGGGAGATTCCCGGCGCGCCGCACGAGGTCCTCCTCGTCCTCGACGCGGTGACCGGGATGAACGGCCTCGCCCAGGCCCGCGAGTTCCTGAAGGCCGCGGGCGTCACCGGCCTCGTCCTGACGAAGATGGACGGGACCGCGAAGGGGGGCGTCATCCTCGCCATCGTCCGCGAGCTGAACCTCCCGGTGCGGTACGTCGGCGTTGGCGAGACGGCCGACGACCTCCTCGACTTCGACCCGGCCGGCTTCGCCGCCGCGCTGATCGATGACTGACCTGGCCGCCGCCTTCGAGAGGGTCTTCGAGCTCGCCGAGAAGGGGCGCTATTCCACCTCGCCGAACCCGCGGGTCGGCGCCGTCGTCGTCGACGGCGCCGGCGCGGTCGTCGGCGAGGGGTGGCACGAACGGGCCGGGAGCCCGCACGCGGAGGCCGTCGCTCTCGCCGAGGCGGGGAGCCGGGCGCGCGGCGCGACCGTCGTCGTGAACCTCGAGCCGTGCGCCCACCACGGGCGGACGCCGCCCTGCGCCGACGCCCTCGTCGCGGCCGGCGTCTCCCGGGTCGTCTTCTCCGTCCTCGACCCCGACCCGCGGACGGCGGGGAAGGGGCGCGAGCGGCTCCGCGCCGGCGGAATCGCGACCGAGACGGGCGCCTTCGCCGAGCGTGCCGAGCGGCTCAACGAGCCGTTCCTGACGGCCGCGAGGAACGGCCGGCCGTACGTCCACCTGAAGTGGGGAGCGTCGCTCGACGGGAAGATCGCGACGGTCTCCGGGAGGAGCCGCTGGGTGACGTGCGAGGAAGCGCGCGCCGACGGGATGCGGCTCCGGGAAGAGTGCGACGCCATCCTCGTCGGGGCGGGGACCGTCCTGGCGGACGATCCCGCGCTGACGCGCCGGGCGGGCCTGAACCGCTCCGTCGTGCCGCACCGGCGGGTCGTCGTCGACGGCCGGCTCCGGGTCACGATCGACAGGAGGGTCTTCTCGTCCCACGTTCCGGGCGAGGCCTGGCTCGCCACCGCCGTGCCCGAGAGCGACCCGCGCCTCGTGCCGTTCCGCGACGCCGGCGTCCGGGTCTTCTCGCTTCCGTCGCCCGTTCCGGGTCGGGTCGACCTCGCCGCGCTCCTCGCCCGGCTCGGCGGCGAGGAGGCGCGTTCGCTCCTCCTCGAGGGAGGCGGCGAGACGGCGTTCGCCTTTCTCGAGGCGGGACTCGTCGACCGCGTCACCGGCTACTACGCGCCGCTCCTTCTCGGCGGGCGGGAGGCGCCGTCGGCCGTCGCGGGCACGGGGTTCCCGAGCCTTTCGAGCGCTCCGCGGCTCTCGCACCTCGAGGTCGAGCCGCTCGGCGACGGCTTCCGCGTGACCGGGCGCGTCGGCCGTCCGGCGGCGTAGGATCGGCTCGTGTTCACGGGACTCGTCGAAGCCGCCGCGAAGGTCCGAGCCGTCGGGAGGAGAGCGGGCGGCGCCCTGCTGGACGTCGAGAAGCCCGCGTCCTTCGGAGACGTCGTCCGCGGGGAGAGCGTCTCCGTCTCCGGCGTCTGCCTCACGGCCGTTCCCGGCGCCGAGGGCGGGCTCCTTCGATTCGACGTCTCCGCCGAGACGCTCGAGCGGTCGACGCTCGGCGCGCTTCGCCCGGGCGACGAGGTGAACCTCGAACGGGCCCTCCCGGCCGGCGGCCGGATGGGAGGGCACGTCGTCCAGGGGCACGTCGACGCGACGACTCCCGTCACGAAGCTCGAGCGGAGCGGCGACTTCTGGACCCTCGGCGTCCGGCTCGATCCCTCCTTCGCGCGCTACGTCGTCGAGAAAGGGTCCATCGCGCTCGACGGGGTTTCCCTGACGGTCGCCTCCCTCACGGAGGAGGAGCTGACCGTCGCCGTCATACCGGAGACGTTCCGCGCGACGACGCTCGGCCGACGCCGGCCCGGCGACCTCCTGAACGTCGAGGCGGACGTCCTCGCGAAGTACGTGGAGCGGCTGCTCGGGCGCGTCGTCCCGGCGGCCTCGGCGGACGACCGGCTCCGGGCGCTCCTCGGCTCGTGACGGTCCGGCCCGGCGCCTACGTCCACGTCCCGTACTGCGCTCACCGGTGCGCCTACTGCTCCTTCGTGGCGGTGACGGGCCGAGCGACGGAGCAGGAGTACTTCGACGCCGTCGTGGCCGAGATCGGCGCGCGGGCCGGCGAGGTCCCCGGTCCGCTCGACACCGTTTACTTCGGAGGCGGCACGCCGTCGTTCGCCGACCCGCAGAGCCTGGACCGGGTCGTCGAGACCCTGCGGCGGGCGTGGGGCATCGAGCCGGAAGCCGAGGTGACCGCCGAGGCGAACCCGGACGACCTCGTCCCGGAGCGCCTCTACGCCCTCGTCGGCCTGGGCGTGAACCGCCTCTCCGTCGGCGTCCAGTCTCTCCGCGACGCCGAGCTCGTCCCGCTGGAGCGGCGGCACGACGCGGCCTCCGCGCGGGGCGCGGTCCGCCGCGCGATCGACCTGGGCCTCCGAGTCTCCGCGGACCTGATGATCGGCATCCCGGGCCAGACGAGAGAGAGCCTCCTGGAAGCGCTCTCGGAGCTCCTGTCGGCCGGCGTCGGACACGTCTCGGTCTATCTCCTCGAGATCGAGAAGGCGCCGCGCCTCGTCGCGCTCAGGGAGTCGAGCCCGGCGCTCTTCGCGGGGGACGACGAGATGGCGGAGCGGTGGGAGCGCGTCGACGACGCCTGCCGCGCCGCGGGCCTCCCGCGATACGAGACCTCGAACTGGGCGAGGCCCGGCGAGGAGAGCCGCCACAACCTGAAGTACTGGCGCCGGGAGCCGGTCGTCGCGTTCGGAGTGGCCGCGGCCTCCTTCGACGGCGCCGTCCGGCGGACGAACGGCGGTTCGATCCCGGCCTACGTCGCGGCGATCCGCGAGAAGGGGACGGCGTTCGTGGCCGAGGAGCGGCTCCCGGCCGAGGCGGCGCTCCGGGAAGAGGTGCTGCTCGGCCTCCGCACCGCCGACGGGGTCGCGGCCGGGGCGTTCGAGGCGGCGCTCGGCACGCTGCCGGCGACGGACCGCGAGCGGCTCGCGGACGCCGTCGCGGCCGGCCTCCTCGAGACGGGGTCGGGCCGGGTCCGGCTGACGCGCGCCGGGGTGCTTCTCTCGAACGAGGTCTTCGCTCTCCTCCTCTGAACGACGCCTCGGAGGCGGGGCCGGAACGGCGGCCGGCGCGGCCCGCGGACCGCTTGGCCTGCCGGGCCGGGCGTGAGACCATCGGCCGGCTCGGGACCAAGAGGACCCGGATTCGTACGTTCCGGAGCGGAGGCGCATGAACGCAGAGACTCTGGTCTATGTCATCCCCGTGTTCGGTCTCGCGGGGCTTCTCTACACCTGGCTGAAGTC
>JAGOBQ010000314.1 GCA_017999215.1 Thermoanaerobaculia bacterium | reverse complement strand
CCCGAGAAGCCGGAGCCGAGGTCGGAGGCCCTCAGCTCTCGTCCCCGGAAGAAGAACGCTCCCTCGACGAAAGCGGAGCGAAGAGCCGACCCGAGCTTCGTCTCCAGATCGTTCAGGCGCGACCTTTCCTCGATGAGCAGCCGCTTCTTCGCGAGCGGGAGCGACGCCTCCCGGCTCGCGTGGCGTTCGACCATCTGACGTGACCGGGCCAGCTCGCGGACGATCTCGACGGCCGGAGCAGGCTCGGCTGAGACCCAGAGCAGCCGTTCGTGAAGCTCTTCCTTCCCGCTGTCGGGAATCCACTTCGAGGAGAGCCGATCCTCCCGGCTTCCGAGGAATCGGAGGTCTACGGTGACGGTGGCGTCGTCACGGGAGGAGAGGAGCTGCTTATCCTTGAGGTGCCGGCCATCCGAGAAGAGCGCGGACCAGGAAAACGGCCGGCCCTGAAGCCGTCCCCGGTCGACGTCGCCGAGGAGCTCCTTGAGCTTTTCGGAGACGATGCCGCTCACCTGCTCGCCGGGGACCCCGATGTCGTCGCGCTCCCTCTGCCACTCGCCGCCGGCGGAGCTCTGGATCTTGTATCCCGTCCGCTCGGAGTATCCGAGGAGACCGGCGTTCCGGAGCGCCTCCAGAACGGCCGTCACCGGTTCGATCCGGTTTCCGTCGCCCAGCTTCTCGTAAAGGGTTCGTGCGACGAGATCCGCCGTCGTGGGGGTCTCCTCCTGGATCAGCTCCAGGAGCGCGACGGCTTGCGCCGCGCGGACGGCGAGCGGGTCCCGGCGACAAACTTCGTGGTCCACGATTCGACCGAGCGTCGTCTGGACGTCAGCGTCGAGGGCCGACTGCTGCACCTGGTAGATGGCGTCGAGGGTGACGAGGGCCCCGGCCTCTGCGTCGGCCAGACCGCAGCTTCGAAAGACCTCCCCGAGGAGCTGAAGCAGGCCGCGGATCGCGTGGTCGTCGCCGCGCGCTCGCGACGAGCGGCTCCGGAGGCTCGTCGTCAGCCTGAGGACGAGGTCCACCTGGCCGGGGAGCATCGGGTAGACCTCGACGAACTCCTCCTCGGTGATCTCCTCGCACTCGTAGCCGTAGAGCTTCAGGTCGGTCCGGTGCTTCTGGAAGAGGTCTCTGAGGAAGGGCTCGCGTGCAGGGTCCTTCTTCAGGAGGCGCTTGTGGACGACGTCGCGGATGTTCGTGGTGGCGAGGTGGACCCGCAGGGCCGGGGGAAAGCGGTCCTTCAGCTTCGCGAGGGGATTCGCCGCGGCCTCTTCCTCGAACTTCTGCTGGCCGGTGGAGAGAATCCAGGCGCGACCCTTGAGCCGCTGCCCGAGTTCCGAGACGAAGGACTGGAGCTTGAGCATCCGGTTCTGGTCGTGGTGGATGTACTGGCTGACCTCGTCGATGACGAGGAAGAGCGTCTTCCCGGGTTCCCGCCGATCGAGCATCGCCGCGATGTCGCGGGTGACCTCCTCCACCGACGTCCCGGTGGCAGATCGGTCTCCGGCGTGGCTGTCGAACCAGGCCGTCGGTTCGGGATAACGGTCGGGGTCGAGAACGCTGAGGGCGTGGGAGAAGTGATCGGCGGCGAGCTGCTCGCCCTTCGCGACGTCCCACGAGCGGCCAAGTGCCGTCTGCGCTGCAGCGAGAAAGGCCTCCCAATGCCCATCCGCCTCGAGCTTCGCCTCCCAGTCGGCGACGAGGTTGCTCACGGGGCAATAGCCCAGACGCTTCTGGATCTGCCTCTTGGCCGCCGCGTGGACCTGCTCGCCATCGCGGGCGACGCTTCCGATGTCGAAGACGACGGCCATCGGGGAGACCTTGGAGAGAAGGTCGTCCCAGGCCTTCTGAAGCTCGGGCGCGAGCGGAGAATCGTCGCGCGCCAGGAAGGCCTGGGCAAGCGGGGACCCGCTCGGCAGAACGGTCCCGTCGAGGGCCAGCCCGAGGAGCTTTGCAAAGCTCGACTTGCCGGATCCGAAGAACCCTGAGATCCAGGAGGCGGGAAGCGCCGGCCCGCCGGACTTGTCCAGCTCTCGCCCGATTCCGCGCAGAAGTCGAACCAGCTCCTCGTGAATTCCCGACCCGACCCGGGCTCCTCTTGGATCCCCCTCGGGAAAGCCACCCGTGAAGATGTACTCGCGAACCTCATCGGCGAGCTTCTCGGGCTTCTGCTCGTGGAAGTAGACGACGGGCGGGATGTCGCGAGTGACGTCTGCGGCGAACAGCTCTCGGATGAGCAAGGGACCTCCGCGTCAGGGCCGTGTCTCAAGGATAGATACGAGGCCGATAGTCTCCGTCGGGGGCGAGGACACCCATGAACGAGAGCGACGAGCGCCCGCGTCGCTCACCGGGGTAGAGAAGGACGACCGGGAGGTTCCGTGTGTGGCCGTCGATGTGCTTCAGCAGTGCCGAGGAGCGGAAGAAGGGGAAGAGGGCGCCGGCGCGCCCGATCAGGACGACGCTTCGTTCGTCCGGGACCGGTGATGCATCCACGAAGGTCGCGATCTCCCGGATGACGTCCGCGGCGATGCCATTCGGCCCCTCGATCAGCCGCCCGACGACCTCGCCGAGGTGAGCGAGCGACCGACCCGGGTCCTTCGTCCAGAGCCGTTTCTCGCCGGAGGCGGTGGACGAGAGGGCCTCTGGGCCGAGAGACCGAAGGCGCTCGAGAAGAAGCCGATGGAGCGAAATGGCGAGAACGCGAAAGCCGGATGCCCGGAGCCGGTCGGCAAGGGCCCGGACCTTACGCCTTAGGGTGAGCTCGTCCGACGGGCGGTAGGGCACGATGGCGAAGTTGTAGTTCCGCATCGTGCTGATCCGTGGCCCGCCCTCGGCGAGGAGGTCGCGTTCCAGGGCCGCGAGGGCCTCGTCGAGCTTCATTCCAGCCGTTTCTGCCGGGCTCACGCCACCTCCGGAATAAGGAGTGCTTCTGCCCATGCGTGAAGGCTCGGCGCTTCCCACTCGAACTCCGCTATACCCCCCTGCTTTCGGTAGTTCAGCCCGGACAGCCGCGAAAGCCTGTCCTCGAGGGCTTCGCCCGCGAGGCCGACAGACGCTGTGTACGGGTTCTCGGTGAGCGAGCCCGTTATCCGAACTCCCCGCAGGAGGTGGAGCAGGTAGCTCAGCGCGACGTCGGGGACCATGGGCATCAGGATTGTCCTGGCGTCCTGGCCGGGCCCGACCAGTCCAGCCTCCCGCGCGGAGGTAAGGAGCTTGCTCGCGAGCTGGATTCGGCTGGCGGGTCCCCAGCGGGTCGCCTCAATTGCGGCCATCCAGCGGAGAACCTCCCCGCGGCTGGTCTTCGTCTGGCCCGTCCGCCGGAGCGAGGGGAGCAGCTCTCCCGTGAAGGCCCGGTAGAGAGGATCGGAGAGCTGAAGGTGCCAGTGGCAAACGAGTGTCCGAGTTCCCGGGTCGATCTCTCTCCAGCGCCTGAGCACCGAGAACGCTTCGGGAAAGGCGTCGAAGCGAGCCCTGAGGCTCTCGAGGAGGACGCGTACCCGAGCCGCGCTTCGGGCACCGAACCACCGCTCTTCGAAGGCGCGCATCGCGGTCCCGTCCTTTGATTCATCGGGTGTCCAGTACGCCCAGTAGGACCTCGCTTCGGCGACAGCAAGCGTCGTTTTCTGGAGGCGGGTGTGAAACCGCCGTTCCTCGCCATTCATGAGGAAACCCTCGCGAAGGGCATCGGGTAACGCTCGGCGAACGGGACGAGCGCCGCCGCGAGCTGTCGAGCGAGTGTGATCGGCTCCGTTAGGGCGGGGCCGGCGATCTCCCTTCCGCCGAGGACGGCCGCGTACTTCACACCCGGGTGGAGAGCGGCTAAGACGACAACAATGGACTCGCGCGAGAACCCCGACTCTAGGTCCAGCGGAAACGGAAGTGCCCGATGGGGCGGGACTTCGGAGGCTTTGAGGGCGGCGAGCCTCGTGCCGAGTCTCTCGTCCATGCGGAAGCCGAGGTGAAAGAGCGTCCGCACCCTTTCCGAGTCGGCAACCTCGCGACGGCTCTGTTCATCGACCCGCCGGGCTGTCTCGCGCGCCGCCTCGAGGGCCGACCAGCGCTGGAGCCTCGGCGTGAGCCGAACGAAGAGGTCTCCGCCCCCTGCCTCGTCCACGAGGTCCGTTCGCCACCATCTGAGCCGACGGGGTTGACATAGACCCTCTCCGGCCCAGGCAACCGTCAGCTGAAGGGCGAGGATCGAATCGAGGTCGCCGTCCGCTACACCAAGCATCATCGCCGCCGAGAAGCGTAACTCAATGCGGCGAATCGGAAAGCTCGCGTTCACCGAGTCAGAGGCGGGATGGTCAGCCGTTCGTGAAGGCGATTCGCGCCGTCGCCCGGTCTATCTCGAGATCGACGCATGGGACGCCACCACAGCCATCCTCGCTGCGTCAGCGGCAAGCTGGGAAGTGTGTGTAGCGGTAGGTCCAGGTTGGGACGCTACCCTTCACGACGATGAGCCTCGCAGTCGCCATGAGGCACACTCGCACCCGGACTCCATCTGTCTCCCATCCGGTCCAACCACGCCGGCGACTCCGCCCTTCGCGGAGGAACGGAGGTGCCGATGCTCAACTGGGCTACCGGCCGTGACGGTGAGGCCGCCCGCCTCCTGAAGGACACCTACAAGGGCGTCCTCGAAACGCTCGTCGCGCTCATCGAGAACGGGGACGGCCGCGAGCTGCCCGCGGTCGTGCGACACCTCCACGGGGGGCGGACGCTCACGTGGCGGATTTCCGGCGCGAGATGCGCCGTCTGCGAGACGTGCGGGTGCGACCGGACGTGCTACGAGCCCGAGGGCGAAGGGCTCGCCTTCGAGTTCTGCCCGGCGTGCTGGTCGATGCGGGGCACGGACCGCGAGCGGCAGGTGTCGTTCGCGGTCGGCAAGGTTGTCGAGAAGCGCATGCGCGACCTGCTCCCCGGGACGAGGATGGAGCTGAGGGTCCGCGGAGGGCGTCTTCCGCTCGGCCCGGCCGACTCGCCCGGCGGACCCGGCGAGGCGCTGGATGCGTATCGCGCCGCGGCGCGCAGGCCGCTCGAGATCGGCCGGCAGTTCGAGCTGGGACGGATGGCGTTCGCGGGGACGAGAGAGGCGTCGCCGGACTACTCCGAGGCGAGGCTGTGGCTCGAGAGGGCCGCGCGCTGGGGGCACGGGGAGGCGCTCTCGATGCTCGGGCTGATGGCGTTTCACGGGCTCGGGGAGGCTCGCGAGCCCCGGAAGGCCGTCGAGCTCTGCCGGGAGGCGGCCGAACGCGGCTGCCCGAAGGCCGAGGCCGGCATGGGCCGGCTCTGCTGGGACGGCGCGTACGTCGCCGAAGACCGCGCCGCCGCGGTGGAGTGGTGGCGGCGCGCGGCCCGGCGCAAGGAGCCGGAGGCGCTGCTGTGGCTCGGTCGCGCGCTGATCCTCGGAGAGGGGGTCGAGCGCGACGAGAGCGCGGGGCTGGC
>JAGOBQ010000313.1 GCA_017999215.1 Thermoanaerobaculia bacterium | reverse complement strand
CGCATGCCCCGATGCCGCCCGAGACCGGCACCTGGAGCGGCGTCCCGGAGTAGACGAACGGACGGGCCTCCAGCTTCTTGCGCACCTTCTCGAGCGCGATCCGCCCGCCCTCCCTCTCCGTCTCCGGGAGGAGGACGAGGAACTCCTCCCCTCCCCACCGGCCGACGAGGTCGGTCCGGCGGAGGTTCTCGGAGAGGAGCCGGCCCGTCGTCCGGAGGACCTCGTCCCCGCAGTCGTGCCCGAGCGTGTCGTTCACCTGTTTGAAGTCGTCGAGGTCGCACATCGCCACGAGGAAAGGCGTCTCGTAGCGCGCGGCGCGCTCCACCTCGAGCGCGAGGCGCTCCAGCACGTGCCTCCGGTTCGCGAGGCGGGTGAGGGGATCGGTCCGCGAGAGCCGCTCCACCTGCCGGAGCCGCCGGGCCTTCTGGACGGCCGAGATGATGTGCTCGTGCAGGGTCTTCACCTGCCGCACGTCGATCCGGTCGAACGCGGCGGGGTCGTCGACGCTCTCGAGGACGAGGTAGCCGACGGTCGCGCTCTCGTCCCGGATGACGAAGACGAGGAGAGCCTCGGCCGGCCGGAAGGCCTCGCCGAGGCCCTCCAGGGCCCCGGGCCGCCTCACGACGTGGAGCCCCTCCGCGACCTCCTCCCCCGCCTCGACGTATCGTGCCCGCACCGCCTCGTCCGTGAGCGAGACCTTCTCCAGCGCCGCCTCGGGATAGCCGAACGAAACCAGCGACCGGAATCGGGAGTCGTCGTCGGAGAGGGTGAGGAATCCTCCCCTTCGCGCCTGGGGGAAGTGCTCGAGGGAGTGCCGGAGGATCGACTCGATCAGGGCGCGGAGGTCGACCTCCTTGTTGATGTCCCGGGCGATCCGGTCGATCGCGAGGAGCTCCGCGTTCTGCCGCCCGATCGTCTCTGCGGCGCGCTTCTTCTGGGCGTAGGCCCTGTAGGCGCCGGTGCCGGCGGCGAGCGCGACCGCGAGGAGGGCGATCAGGAAGTTGCGGACCGTCCGCTGGCTCCGGAGCGCGAGGTCGCCCAGCTCCTGCTCCTTCCGCAGGAGGCGGATCTGCCCCTCCCGCTTCTCGATCTCGAGCTGCTCCTGGACCGCCGCGACCTTCCGGTGGACCTCGGCGCCCTGGATCTCCTCGAGGAGCGTCAGCCCGTCCTTCAGGTGCCGGTATCCCTGGTCCGGTCTCCCGCCCGCCTCGTGGATCGCCGCGAGCTCGAGGAGGACGTTCTTCACCTCGAACCGATTCCCGATCTGGCGGGCGAGCGCGAGCGCCGCCTCCGCCTCCGGGAGCGCCCGGCCGGTCTGCCCGAGCGTCCGCCAGGTTCGCGCGAGGAACTTGCGCGTGACGGTCTCGTTGACCCGGTCGTCTCCCGCGATCGCGATCGCGCGGCCCCGAAGGAGGAACTCCTCCGCCTCCGCGGGCCTTCCCAGCTCGAGGAGCGCGACGCCTCCGTTGATGAGCGGGTACCGGACGAGGTACGTCTCGCCGACCGCCTCGTAGGCCGCGAGCGAGAGCTTCGCGTAGTCGAGCATCCGGTCGTACTCCTGCTTCCGGTAGTGGAAGTACGCCATGTTGCTCAGGTAGGCGCCGCGGCTGAAGCTGTCGCCCGCCTCCTCCGCGAGGGTCAGCGCCCGCTTCCCGAAGGCCAGCGCGCGCTCGTCGTCGCCCAGCTGGGTCAGGACCGTGAACGCCCGGCTGTTCGCTCTCGCGAGCCGACGCTTCTCCCCGAGCTCCTCGAACGCCTGAATCGCCCGGCTGGCCTCGACGTAGGCCTCGCCGTAGTCGCTCGTCCGAAAGAGGATCGTCGCCCGGTGGAGCGAGGCCGTCGCGCTCTCGACGGGAAGGGAAGCCCGCCGGGCGGCCTCCTCCGCCTCCGCGAGGACGGCCCGCGCCTCGTCCAGCTCGCTGAGGTAGATGAGCGCGCCCGCGCGGAGGTTCAGGAGCTGAGCCCGCTCGCCCGGCTCCGTGGCCCCCCGCAGCCGTGCCGTCACGCTCTCGAGCGCCGGCCGGGGCCGGGACTCCGCCTCCTGCTCGAGGCGGGCGAGCTCCGCCTCGGACAGCCTCTCCGCGCCGGTCGGCCCGGCGAGGCCCAGGGCGAGGAGGGCGACGGCGACGCCCCGGCCGCGAACGAGGCGCACAGGACGCAGCACGCACCGATTCTAGCCGCCGGCACCCGCTTCGCTCCCGATGTCCGCCCTTTGTGCCGGACCCCGGACCTTCTATGCTCGACGCCGCCCCGGCTCTCCATCCGCCCCGGCCGCGACGAGGAGACCGCATGACCGAACGCAGCACGCCGCCCTCGGAGGGCTCCGCGACGGTCGCCGCGCGCGGCCCCGCGCCTCCGGGGCTCACGGAGACCGGGAAGCTCCGGATCCTCACCGCGCGGGAGATCGAGGCGGCGCGCAGCGAGACGGCGCGGACCCAGGAGGCGCTCAAGGAGAGCGAGGCGCGCTTCCGGACGCTCTTCGAGAGCAGCCCGGACGGGATCTTCATCACGGACCCGGACACGCTCGAGATCCTCGACTGCAACGCGCAGGCGTGCGAGATGAACGGCTACTCCCGGGAGGAGCTCGTCGGCCGGAGCATCAACCTCCTCCACCCCGAGGAGGTCCGCGCGCAGACGACGGGGGGGCCGGAGGGGCGCGCGCGGTTCGTCGAGCAGCTGCGGCAGAGAGGGGTCATCACCGTCGAGTCGGTCCACGTTCGCAAGGACGGGACGACGTTCCCGATGGAGACGTCGATGTGCCTGCTCGAGCTCGGAGGCCGCGACGTCGTCATGGGGATCGACCGGGACATCAGCGAGCGGAGGAGGGCCGAGGAGGAGCTCGCGCGGCACCGGGAGCACCTCGAGGAGCTCGTGGCCTCGCGCACGGCCGAGCTCGCCGTCGAGCGGGACCGGGCCGAGGCGGCCGACCGGCTGAAGTCGGCGTTCCTCGCCACGATGTCGCACGAGCTCCGGACTCCCCTCAACTCGATCATCGGCTTCACGGGCGTCCTCCTGAAGGGGCTCGGCGGCCCGCTCACCGAGGAGCAGTCCCGCCAGCTCGGGATGGTGAAGTCGAGCGCACAGCACCTCCTCGTCCTCATCAACGACGTCCTCGACCTCTCCAAGATCGAGGCGGGCCAGCTCCGGGTCTCCTTCACGCCGTTCGCGCTGAAGGACGCCGTCGACGACTGCCTCCGCGCCCTCGCGCCGGCCGCCGAGAGGAAGGGCCTCTCCCTCGTGTCGGAGGTCGATCCCGCCGCCGGGACGATCCTGAGCGACCGGCGGCGCGTGGAGCAGGTCCTGCTGAACCTCGTCTCCAACGCGGTGAAGTTCACGGAGGCCGGGAGCGTGAGGGTGAGCGCCGCCCGGGAGGGGACGTGGGTCGTCATCCGCGTCCGCGACACCGGCATCGGCATCGCCGCCGAGGACCTGCCGAACCTGTTCCGTCCCTTCCAGCAGCTCGAGTCGGGGCTCACCCGTCGATTCGAAGGGACCGGCCTCGGGCTCTCCATCTGCCGACGCCTCGTCGAGATGCTTCGGGGCGAGATCAGCGTCGAGAGCGTTCCCGGAAGGGGAAGCACGTTCAGCTTCCGGCTCCCCGCGGGCGGGGAACCGGGCGGACGCGACACGGAGGGCAGATGAGCGGAACCGTCCTGGTCGTCGAGGACAACGAGCAGAACCTCTACCTCGTCCGCTTCCTCCTCGAGGGAGCCGGGTGGACGGTGGTCGCCGCGCCCGACGGCCCGCGCGCGCTCGAGGAGGCGCGCTCCGGCCGATTCGAGCTCGTCCTCCTCGACATCCAGCTCCCCGGGATGGACGGGCACGCCGTCGCGCGGGAGCTGCGCCGGATCCCGGCGCTCGACGGCGTCCCGATCGTCGCCGTCACGTCCTACGCGATGCTCGGCGACCGCGAGCGCTGCCTCGAGGCCGGCTGCACGGGCTACATCGAGAAGCCGATCAACCCCGATACGTTCCTCGAAGAGGTGGAGAGCCACGTGAAGCCCGAGGTCCGTCCGTGACCCGCGTCCTCGTCGTCGACGACGAGTCGCAGAACCGGTACCTCCTCGAGGTCCTCCTCGGGGGCGAAGGGTTCGAGGTGGAGTCGGCCTCGAACGGGCGGCAGGCCCTCGCCGCGGCCCGGCTCCGGACTCCCGACCTCGTCATCTCCGACATCCTGATGCCCGAGATGGACGGTTTCCTCCTCTGCCGGGCGATGAAAGCGGACGCGACGCTCCGGAACGTTCCGTTCGTCTTCTACACCGCCACCTACACCGAAGCCGAGGACGAGCGGGTCGCCCTCGAGGCGGGCGGGGACCTCTTCCTCCGGAAGCCGACCGAGCCGGACGTCCTGCTGGCGGAGATCCGGCGGCTCCTCGAGGAGAGAGCACCCTCGCACGACGACGCGGTGACGAGAGGCCTCGCCGAGGAGGTCGCTTTCCTGGCCCGGCACGACCAGGCGCTCGCCCGGAAGCTCGAGAAGAAGCACCACGAGCTGCAGGAGAGCGAGGCGCGCTACCGGAGCTACTTCCGGGGCTCGCCCGTCGCGATCCTCGTGACGGACGACGAAGGCCGTCTGCTCGACGTCAACCCCGCGGCGGGCCTCCTCTCCGGATACGACTCGGTCGAGCTCCTCGGCTCGAACGCCTCGCTCCTGCTGGGCGAGAGCGGCGACGACTCGCCTCTCCGCCTCCAGGCCGGAACGCCGACTGTTCCGGCTCGCGCGGAGGGCTGGCGCCTTCGGCGAAAGGACGGCGCACTCCGGCACGTTTCCCTGACGGCGATCCGGCTGGACGACGGCCGTGTCCTGGCTTTCTGCGAGGACGACACGGAGCGGGCCCGCGCGGAAGACGCCGTCCGGCGGGCGAACGCCGAGCTCGAGACGAGGGTCGTGGAGCGGACCGCCCAGCTCGAGCACCTCAATCGCGAGCTCGAGGCGTTCACCTCCTCCGTCTCCCACGACCTGCGTGCGCCCCTCCGCGCGCTCGACGGTTACGCGGCGCTCCTGGCGGACCAGGCGGATCGCCTCGACGAGGACGGCCGCCGCCACCTGAGCGCCATACGCCGGAACGTCCGCCGCATGTCCGAGCTCGTCGAGAGCCTCCTCTCGCTCTCGAGGGCCGGGCGTCAGCCGCTCCGCACCGGACCGATCGACATGGAGCGCCTCGCCCGTTCCGTCCTCGACGAGCTGCTGCTGCCCGAGGAGCGCGAAAGGACCGACGTCGTCTTCCACCCTCTCCCGGCCGCGGACGGCGACGAGAGCCTCGTCCGCCAGGTGCTCGCGAATCTCGTCGGAAACGCGGTGAAGTTCAGCTCCCGAAAGGAGCGCAGGCGCCTCGAGATCGGCGCCCGCTCCGAGGGGGGGCAGACCTTCTGGTTCGTCGCGGACGACGGCATCGGATTCGAGCCTGCCCAGGCGGAGAAGCTCTTCCGGATCTTTGAGAG
>JAGOBQ010000312.1 GCA_017999215.1 Thermoanaerobaculia bacterium | reverse complement strand
ACCACTCTGTCCGTCGGCCATCAGCAAGACCGCGCGGGCGCGTCGGACAAGGCCGGAAGCAGCCGTCTGCGACCGGAGAAGACGCTCCAGTTCCATCCGCTCGTCATCCAGCAGCTCGACGACACCAACGTGGTTGGCCATGGGTCCTCCTCAGAGTAACGCCCATGGCTATATTAACATGATTTACGGTACGAAACACTAGGGCGTCGGCGACGAGCGGGGCAAGGCGATCGTGGTGACGACCACCACGACGACCGGAACGGCTGGCATCGCGAAGAAGGTGACGACCTCGAAGTGGACGCCGTCGAAGACGACGGCCGCAGAGAGGTCCCACCCCGGAAACCTGCCCGCCCCGCCGACGTACCGGGAAGGGGACATCCACAGGATCCGGGCGGAGCCCGGGAGCCGTTGCGGGCTCCGCCGTTGCCGTGCCGACAGGGGGACTCCCGATGCGCCCTTCCCCATTCGTCCTCTGCGCCCTCGCGGCGGCCGCCCCTCCGGGCCTCGCGCACGTGCCCCCTCTCCAGCTCCCCGCCGCGAGCCCGAAGGCGGCCGTCGGCCGGAGGGTCGGCCTGACCGACGTCGCCGTCACGCTCGCCCGGGAGAAGCTCCGGCTCTCGTTCCCGATCGAGGTCGGCACGAAGACCGCCCTCCTCGGAGAGAAGGGGGACGCGAAGGCCGCCGCCAACCACGAGAGGGCGCTCTCGATGACCGAGGACGAAGAGCAGACGAAGCGGATCCGCGGAGAGATCGCAAAGCTGAGGACGTAGGGAACGAGGATGATCAGGCGATTCCTCCTTCCCCTTCTGGGCGCCCTGGCCGTGTGCGACGTCGCTTTCGCCCAGCCGCCCCCTCCCGGCCCGATGAGCCCGGGCGGGACGCTCAGGGCCGACGGCGACATCCCGGGGGCCATCGCCGCCTTCGAAAAGAGGTACCGCGAAGATCCCGGCGACCGGAAGAACCTCCTCGAGCTGGCCGGCGCCCTGTCGATCAACAGGCGCCTGGACGACTGCTTCAGGTACCTGGCCCTCGCCGTCGAGCTGGAGGCGACGGTCGCTCCCCTGATCGATCCGGACCTGGTGACGGCCCGGGACGACGACCGCTGGGCGGCCTTCGAGGACGGCCTGGTCGCCCGGATCAACGCGAAGCCCGATCCGCCCATCAAGGACGTCGCCTTCGCCAAGGCGCTCTGGAAGATGGCTGCCTGGGACCAGGCGTTCTTCCGGGAGGTCGGCATAGCGGCCCGGAAGACCGGCATGAAGTCCTCCGTCGTGGAGGCGATCTGGAAGCTCAAGTTCCTGGTCCAGCAGAGGAACCAGCGCGAGCTGGAGGCGCTCGTCGCCCGGAAGGGCTGGCCGCGCGCCGGCCAGGTGGGGATAGAGGCGGCCATGGGGGCCTACCTCGTCGCGATGCACTCGAACGACGGGGCGCAGAAGAAGTACCTGCCCGCCATCAAGGCGGTCTGCGAAGCCGGGGAGCTGCCCTGGGTGCGCTACGCGAACATCTACGACCGGAGCCTCTTCAACGAGAACCTCCCGCAGCGCTACGGCACCCACACGCGCTACAACGAGCAGACGAGGTCCGAGGAGCTCTATCCGCTCGAGGACGCGTCCAGGGTGGACGAGTGGAGGAAGGAGGTCGGGCTGCCGCCGCTCCGGGAAGCCCTCGCGCCGCTCGGGATCGTCTTCGAGGCCGGAAAGAAGTAGCTTCCGGGCCAGGGAGAGGGAGTCCGATCTTCGGGGACGGCCACCCTGCCGGGCCGGAAGCCCTTTCCCTCGCCGGCCGCCACGGCCATCAGCTCGCGGACGGTCTGCCAGGCCGCGGCTCGAGAGGCCCTCGCGCGCGGGTGGGTTCGTCTACGCGTGGACGCCCGGCGCTTCGTGCCCCGACCGTTCGACGTACTCCTCGTAGGTTCCGCCGTAGGTCACAGGCTTGCCGGTGCCGTCCTCGCCGCCGATCTCGAGGACGCGATTGGCGAGGCCGCGGAGGAACGTCCGGTCGTGGGAGACGAAGAGCATCGTCCCCTCGAACGCGTGGAGCGCCTCGACGAGCATCTCCTTCGTCGCGAGGTCGAGGTGGTTCGTCGGCTCGTCCAGGACGAGGAAGTTCGGCGGGTCGAAGAGCATCCGCGCGAGGACGAGGCGCGACTTCTCGCCGCCGGAGAGGACGCGGACGGGCTTGTCGACGTCGTCGCCCGAGAACTGGAACGCGCCGGCGAGCGTCCGGAGGACGCCGAGCCCTTCGAGCGGGAAGTCCTTCTGGAGCTGCTCGATCACCGTGAGCGACGGGTCGAGGAGGTCGAGCGACTGCTGGGCGAAGTAGCCGAGCTTCAGGCTCGCGCCGAGCTTCACCGTCCCCGCGTCGGGCGCGAGCGCCCCCGAGACCATCTTGAGCAGGGTCGACTTGCCGGCGCCGTTCCGCCCCATGACGCACCAGCGCTCGCCGCGGCGGACGAGGAAGTCGAAGCCGTCGTAGACGACGCGCGAGCCGTAGCGCTTGCCGACGCCGGAGAGCGCGGCGACGTCGTCGCCCGAGCGGGGCGGCTGCCGGAAGTCGAACCGGACGACCTTGCGCCGTCGCGGCATCTCGATCTGCTCGATCTTCTCGAGCTTCTTCACGCGGCTCTGCACCTGCGCGGCCTTGGCGGCGTGGGCCGAGAAGCGCTCGATGAAGCGCGACTCCTTCGCGAGCATCGCCTGCTGCCGGGCGTAGGCCGCCTCGCGCTGCGCCTCGCGGAGCGTCCGCTCGCGCTCGTAGAAGTCGTAGTCGCCGGACCAGGTGAAGATCTCGCCCCCGTCCACCTCCACGATCTTCGTGACGATCCGGTTCAGGAAGTCCCGGTCGTGGCTCGTCATCAGGAGCGTGCCCGGGTAGTCGTGGAGGAAGCGCTCGAGCCAGAGGATCGACTCGATGTCGAGGTGGTTCGTCGGCTCGTCCATCAGGAGGACGTCGGGCCTCCCGAGGAGGATGCGGGCCATCGCCACGCGCATCTTCCAGCCCCCCGAGAGCGCGCCGACGTCGCCGTCGATCACCTCGTCGGGGAAGCCGAGCCCCTGGAGGATCTCCTTCGCCTTCGCCTCGAGCTCGTACCCGTCCCGCTCCTGGTACTCGTGCTGCACCTCGCCGAAACGCTCGAGGACCTTCTCCATCTCGTCGGCCCGCTCCGGGTCGGCGAGCGCGTGCTCGAGGTCCATCAGCTCGTGGTGCAGGTCGCCGAGGCGGCCGCTCCCGGCGATCGCCTCCTCGAGGACGGAGCGGCCCGACATCTCCTCGACGTCCTGCCGGAAGTAGCCGACGGTGAGCTTCCGCGGGACGGCGACTTCGCCGTCGTCCGGGTGCTCCTCGCCGGTGATCATCCGGAAGAGAGTCGTCTTGCCGGCGCCGTTCGGGCCGACCAGGCCGGCCTTCTCGCCCGGATTGAGCTGGAACGACGCGTCGACGAAGAGGACCTGCCGGCCGTACTGCTTGGAGACCTTCGAGAAGGAGATCATGCGGGCGGCGGACGATAGCAGGCCCGCCGCGCTCTCGCCGCGGAACGAGGATCGATCAGCGGCCCGGGTACATCCGGTCCCAGCGCCCCTCGCGGTCGCAGAGGTCCTCCTCGAGCGCGCACTCGGCGCAGAGGAGGCCCGACTCCTCCCATTCGTCGACGACCAGGTTCGGGCAGCCCGGGCGTGCGCAGGGAACGCTGCGCGGAGGGCGCGGGGGCGTCGGGCCTCCGTCGGTCCGACGGAGGAAGGGGAGCGAGAACCGGAACCTCCGGCGAGGGGGGAGGCTCGAGCGGATCCCGGAGGCGGTGCGTTCGGCGCTCATCGAGCTCCTTTCAGGAGGCGGGGGTCCTACGGGCATCGAGGAGGGAGGCGAAGGAACGACGTGCGCGCTCTTCCGCGGCCGGGTCGTCGAGGAGGCGGGAGGCGTGGTGGTAGGCGAGCATCGCCCCGTAGGCGTCGTAGGCGAGCTGCTCGGGGTCTGAGTCGGGACGGAGCTGGCCTTCGCGAACCGCGACGTCGACGACGCCGGCCAGGAGGTCGATCCAGCTCCGCTGGAGGCGGACGAGGAGGTCGCGGGCCGGGCCGGGGCGGTCGTCCAGCTCCGTCGCCATCGCGACGAAGAAGCAGCCCCCGGAGGAGGGGTCGGACTGCGACCAGGTGAGCCAGCGGTCGAAGAGCGACTGGAGGCGCGGGAGGCCGCGGGGGGCCGCGAGCGCCGGCTTTACGACGTTCTCGACGAACCGGGCGGCGCCGTACTCGAGGACCTGCAGCTCGAGCGCCTCCTTCGAGTGGAAGTGCGAGAAGAGGCCGCTCTTCGAGAGGTCGAGCTCCTGCGCGAGGCGCCCGATCGTGAGCCCCGAGAGCCCGACCCGGCTCGCGACGACGATCGCGTGCCGGAGGATCGCCTCCCGGGTCGAGTCTCCCTTTCCCATTCCCCCAAAATAGCACGACCGTTCGTTCTCTGCTTCAGCCCCGACCTCCCGCCGGAGCCCGGTTGCGCGTAGCATCCGCCGACGCTCGGCCGCAGGACCCTCCGGAGGCTCCGGACCGCGGATCCCGGGTGCAGGAGAAAGGAGTCCTGATGTTCCGTAACCGTACGTCGGCCGTCCCGGCCCTCGTCCTCACCGTGCTCCTCGCAGGCTGCCAGAAGGACGCCGGGGCCAACCCTCCGGCCGCCGCCCCCGCCGCCGCGGTCGAGCCGAAGACGGACGACGAGAAGACTCTCTACGCCATGGGGATCGTCATGGGGCGGAACCTCACGTCCCTCGGCCTCTCGGCGGCCGAGCTCGACATGCTCAAGGTCGGGATGACGGACGAAGCCCTCGGCAAGGAGAAGAAGGTCAAGCTCGAGGAGTTCGGCCCGAAGATCCAGGCCTTCGCCCAGGGGCGCGCGGGCGCGCTCGCGGCGAAGGAGAAGCAGGCGTCCGAGTCGTTCCTCGCGACGGCCGCCGCCGCCAAGGGGGCGCAGAAGAAGCCGTCCGGCCTCATCTACACCGAGGTCCTCGCCGGCACCGGCGCGAGCCCGACCGCGAGCGACACCGTGAAGGTCCACTACACGGGCAAGCTCGTCGACGGGACGGTCTTCGACAGCTCCGTGCAGCGCGGCGAGCCGGCCGAGTTCCGCGTCGGCGGCGTCATCCCCTGCTGGCAGGAAGGCGTCCAGCTGATGAAGAAGGGCGGCAAGGCCCAGCTCGTCTGCCCGTCGGACATCGCCTACGGCGACGCCGGCTCGCCCCCGCAGATCAAGCCGGGCGCGACGCTCGTCTTCGACGTCGAGCTCCTCGACATCGTCAAGGGCCCCGCGGCCCCCGGCGGGAAGTAAGCCGTTTCGAGCGGCGGGGCCGGATCTCCGGCCCCGCCTTCGCTTGACGGACCGGCGCGGCGCAGGCATCCTACCCGGTGGCTGAGATCGAGTTTCACCGCTCGCCGGCCCCCGACATGCCGCACACCCGCCACCCCGCGACCCTCCTCGATCTCCGAAAGGGAGAAGAAGCGATCCTCGACAGGATCGACCTCCCCGACG
>JAGOBQ010000311.1 GCA_017999215.1 Thermoanaerobaculia bacterium | reverse complement strand
GCGGGCCTCGCCGGGGCCCGCCCGCCGCTCCTGCCGAAGCCGTTCCGGTACCGGACGGCCGAGACGCCGCAGCACTTTCTCTACGAGAACGCGATCCCGCCGGACCGGCTCCTCGCCGCCGCCCGCCGCCCCTTCCCTCTCCTCTTCGCGGCGATCGTGCTCCTGGCGGCGGCCGCCGCGGGCCGGGCGGGAGGGGCGCTCGCGGGGCTCGGCGCCGCGCTCCTCCTCGCGTTCGAGCCGACGCTCGTCGCCCACGCGGGGCTCGTCCACACGGACGTCGGCGCCGCGCTCGGCTTCCTCGCCACCGTCCTCGCCGCGAACGCCGCCCTTCGCCGTCCGTCGTGGACGAGGTGGGCCGCGACGGGCCTCCTCCTCGGCCTCTCGCTCGCCGCGAAGTTCACGGCGGTCTTCCTGGTCCCGATCCTCCTCGTCCTGGCCCTCGCCCGGATGCTCGTCCGGCGCCGGAGCGAGGGGCGCCTCTCCGCGGCCCCGCTCGCCGGCGTCGTCCTCGCGGGCGCGGTCGCCCTCCCGGTCCTCCTGGGCGTCTACGCGGTGTCGATGCGGAGCATGCCGGGGCCCGAGGCCGAGCTCTCGGTTCGCCTCTTCCTTTCGGGACGCCTCGCGGCCCCGTCCACGGTGGAGCCTGTCGCCGGCCTCTCGCGTCTCTGTCCGCCGGCGGGGCACTACGTCGCCGGCCTCGTCGGGATCGCCGAGCAGAACCGGCGCGGGGGAGGGATCAACGTCCTCCGCGGCGAGCTGTCGGTCGACGGCTTCCCCTCGTACTTCCCGGTCGCGTTCGCGGTGAAGTCGTCGCTCGGCTTCCTCGGAGCGCTCGTCCTCTCGGCGGCGCTCCTCGCCGCGCGTCGCGTGCGTCCCGGGTGGGGAGCGCTCGTCGTCCTCCTCCCTCCCGTGTACGTCTTCGTCTCGAGCGTGTCGAGCAGCTACAACATCGGCGTCCGGCACGTCCTCCCGGCGGTCCCGTTCCTCGCGGTCGGTGCGGCCGTGGCGATCGTCCGGGGACTCCCGCGGGGCGCGGCGGCGGCGGCGCTCGCGGCCCTCGGGCTCCTCCAGGCGGCGGAGACCCTCGCCGTCCACCCTCACGAGCTCTCCTTCTTCAACCGGCTCGCGGGAGGGCCGGAGAAGGGCTCCCTCTGGCTGAACGACTCGAACCTCGACTGGGGGCAGGACCTCGTCCGCCTCGCGCGCGAGCTCGAGAAGCGCGGAGCGACGGAGGGAACGACGGTCGCCTACTTCGGGGGCGCCTCGCCGCTCCATCACCTCCCCGGGGCGCGGCTCTTCGACGCCGCCGGAACGCCGCTCACACCGGGCCTCTACGCGGTCTCCTCGTACCTCCTCGCCGCGGGGCCGGAGCTGATGGCGCTGCGCGGGGACGCGGACCGCGCCGCGGGCTACGACCGGCTCCGCCGAGCGCTGGCCGCGCGGGGCGAGCCCGCCGGGCGCGTGGGATACTCGATCCTCCTGTACCGCATCCCGGAGGGAGAGGCCTCGCCGCCATGAAGCTCTCGATCATCATGCCCGCCTACAACGAGCGGAAGACGCTCCGGGAGATCGTCGGCCGGGTCCTCGCGGTCGACCTCGGCGGGATCGAGAAGGAGCTCGTCATCGTCGACGACGGGTCGACGGACGGCACGCGCGACATCCTCCGCGAGCTGGACGGAAAGGACGGCGTCCGGGCCGTCTTCCAGCCCCGCAACCTCGGCAAGGGGGCCGCCGTCTGGACCGGGATGCGGTCGTCCACGGGCGACCTCGTCGTCATCCAGGACGCCGACCTGGAGTACGACCCTCGCGAGTACGCCGTCCTCCTCCGCCCGATCCTCGACGGCGAGGCGGACGTCGTCTACGGCTCGCGCTTCCTCGGCCACCCGGGCGGCCACCGGGTCCTCTACTTCTGGCACACGGTCGGCAACCGGATGCTCACGCTCATGTCCAACATGTTCACGAACATGAACCTGACGGACATGGAGACCTGCTACAAGGCGATGACGCGCTCCGTCGTCGACCGGCTCGACCTGCAGTCGAAGAGGTTCGGCATCGAGCCGGAGATCACCTGCAAGGTGGCGCAGATGCGGGCCCGGGTCTACGAGGTGCCGATCTCGTACCACGGCCGGACGTACGAGGAAGGGAAGAAGATCGGCTTCAAGGACGCCCTCCAGGCCGTCTGGGTGATCCTGAAGTTCGCGCGCTGGGAGGCGCCGCGCGGCGACGTCGGGGCGATGACGCTCCGGCGGATGGAGCGGCTCGCCCCGTACAACGAATGGCTCCACGACCGCTTCGACGCCGCACTCGGACAGCGGGTCCTCGAGGTCGGCTCCGGGGTCGGGAACCAGACCCGATTCTTCGTCGAGAGGGAGCGGGTCGTCGCCTCGGACGTCGAAGTCCACTACGTGCGCGAGCTGACCGCGAGGTTCGGGAACCGCTCGAACGTCCGCGTCGCGTCGTACCGCTTCCCGCTCTCCGACGCCGACCGCGCCGAGCTCGTCGCCGAGAAGCTCGACTCGATCGTCTGCCTGAACGTCCTCGAGCACATCGAGGACGACGCTTCCACCCTCTGCGACTTCGCTTCGGTGCTGCCCCGGGGCGGCCGACTCGTCCTCCTCGTTCCGTCGCTGAAGGCGCTGTACGGAACGCTCGACGTCCACCTCCACCACTTCCGCCGCTACGAGAGGGACGAGCTGGTGAAGCTCGTCTCGGGGGCGGGATTCGAGGTGGAGACGGCGAGGTTCCTGAACCGCCCGGGCGTCCTCGGCTGGTGGCTCAACTCGCGGGTCCTGAAGCGGAAGGTCCTCCCGAAGGGGCAGCTTCGCGCCTTCCGGTGGCTCCTGCCGCTCCTCAAGCTCGAGGAGAGGCGCGAACCGTCGTTCGGCATGTCGCTCCTCGTCCTGGCGCGGAAGGCGTGACGCCGGGGCGCCTCGCCCGGCTCGAGCCTTTCGCCGCGCCCGCGGTGCTCGCCGGGGCGGTCGCCCTCCGGTTCCACGAATACCTCCTCGGGGGGAGCGTCGTCGGGCGCGACGCGGCCTTCTTCTTCGTCCCGCTCCGGGAGGTGACGTCCCGCCTCCTCTCCGCGGGAGAGCTGCCGCTCTGGAACGACGCCTCCGGCGCCGGGCGCGCCCTCGCCGCGAATCCGAACGCCGCGGCCTTCTGGCCCGGGACGTGGCTCGTCCCGTTCCTCGGTACGACGGCCTTCTTCCTCCTCCACGTTCTCCTCGTCGTTCTCCTCGCATATGCCGCGCTCCGCGCGCTCGGCGTCTCCCGGGCCGCGTCCTGCGCCGGGGGGCTCGTCCTCCTCTTCTCGGGCGTCTTCCAGACGGTCCCGCTCCTCTTCACGACCGTGGCCTCGCTCGCGCCGCTCCCTCTCGCCCTCGCGGCCATCGGGACGCTCGACCCGGACGAGAAGCCCGGCGCACGGCGGAAGGTCGCGACCATAGGCCTCGCGCTCGGGCTCTCGCTGCTCGGAGGGGAGCCGGTCGTGGCGGCGACGGGCGCGGCTGGCGTCGCCGCCGTCGCGATCGGGCGCGCGATGACCGAGGCCCGGCGGGGGTCGTCCCGGCGAGCGGGCCGGCGCCTCGGCCTGCTCGCCGCAGCGGGGCTCCTCTCCGCCGGCATCGCCGCGGTTCAGCTCCTTCCGACGGCGGGCGAGCTCGCGCGGTCGGCGCGGGGGACGCAGATGCAGGCGGACGAAGGGGCGCTCTTCTGGTCGGTTCGCCCGACGCGTCTCCTGACCCTGCTCGAGCCGCGGCTGACGGGCGATCCGCGCGCCGAGGACGACGCGGACTTCTGGGGCGCGAGGACGTTCGACGCCGGGAACCCTTACCTCCACGACCTCGCACTCGGCCTCCTTCCGCTCGCGCTCGCCGCCGCGGCTGCCGGCGACCCGCGCGGCCGGGCGGCGCTCGGTCTCGCGGGCCTCGCCGCGCTCCTCTCCTTCGGGAGGTTCTTCCCACCGGTCGGAGCCCTCTTCAGCGCGCTGCCGGTCTTCCGGTACCCGGAGAAGTGGTGGCTCCTCGCCACGCTCGGCCTGGTTGGCGCGGCGGCGGTCGGCGTCGACCGGCTCCGCGACGATCCGCGAGCCCCGCGCCGCTTCGCCCGGGTCTCGACCGTGATGGCCGTCGTCCTCCTCCCCGCCGCGGCGCTTGCCTTCGCGGCCCCCGACCGGCTCGCCGCGCTGCTCCGAGCGGCGTCGCTCGCCGGCGACGGGGTGGGCGGGGAGCGGGTCGGAGCCCTGCTCGGACCGCTTCTCCTCGCGGCTCTCGCGACGGCTCTCCTCCTCGCATCCCTGCCGGCGCTCGTGAGGTCGGGCCGCATCTCCACGCGGGCGGCGGCCGGCCTCGCCGCGGCGCTCTTCCTCCTCGACGCGGGGCGTCGCGTGACCGGATCGGCGCCGGCGGGGCCGGCGGGCTTCTGGGGCGGCGTTCCCGCCGAGGTGGCCGCCGCGAAGGAGGCCGCCGGCGAGGGACGTTTCCACGTCGACGGGGCGGACGACGTTGTGCGGACGATCGCCCTCGCCCGGGAACGCGACGGCCTCGACCCGCTCCGTCCGATCACCGGCGCCGCGTGGGGGCTGCGCTACGGCGGCGACAACGACGTCGACCGAATGTCGACGCCCGAGGTGGTGGCGGCGTCGGCGACGCTCGCGCGGATGCCGTGGGGCGAGGAGAAGGTCCGGCGCCTCCGGACGATCGGCGTGACGGCGGCTCGGACCGACGCGCCCGGGCCCGATCCGCCCGGCGTCCGTGAGACGGCGCGCTTCGGCCGCGCGCGGATCGTGGCGCTCGCGGGCGCGCGGCCCGAGCATCACTTCGTGAGGCGCGCGCGTCCGGCCCCCGGCACTCTCGTCGTCCCGGCCCCCTCCGATCCGCTGGAGGAGGCGATCGTCGCGGGGCTCGACGGGGAGAGGTCCTTCGGGGCCGGCGAAGTGACGCTCCTCGAGCGATCGAACGACCGCCGTCGTCTCCGGACGCGGGTCGCGCCACCGGGAGGGCTGCTCGTCGCCGCGCGCTCTTTCGATCCGGCCTGGACGGCGACCGTCGACGGGCGGAAGGTCGAAAGCCTGCGCGCCGACGGCTTCCTGACGGCCGTCCCCGTCCCGGCCGGTGAGCACGAGGTGGAGTTCACCTACCGGAACGGACGGATCCTCACCGGCCTCGCCGTCACGCTCCTCTCTCTGGCAGCCGCCGCGGCGATGATCTTCGGCGGGAGGCGCGGATGAGGAGCCTGCGCGATCTCTTCGAGGAGCGGCCGTTCGCGGTCGCTCTCCTCGTCGCCCTCGTCCTTCTCCTCGTTCCCTACCGGACTCTCCTCGGGCCCGGCGTCCCGTCGGGCCGCGATCTCCTGCCGTACTTCTACCCGCTGAAGACGCATCTGGCCGAGGCGCTTCGCGCGGGGGAGATGCCGTGGATCGACCGCTACCGGCAGGGAGGCCTTCCGCTCCTCGCCTGGCCGGGCGTCGCGGCGTTCGACCCCGGCAACATCCTCTTCGTCCTTCTCCCGACGGCCGCGGCCGCGAAGGCGTGGAT
>JAGOBQ010000310.1 GCA_017999215.1 Thermoanaerobaculia bacterium | reverse complement strand
GAGCTGGCCCGCGCGCTCCCCGCGGTCGCGATCACCGGCGTCCACTGCCACATCGGCTCGCAGATCACCGAGACGGCGGGCTACGAGAAGACCGCCCGCCGGATGCTCGCGTTCGTGCGCGAGCTGAAGGAGGAGCTCGGACTGACGCTCGCCTTCGTCGACCTCGGCGGCGGACTCGGGATCCCCTTCGCCGACGGGCAGGCCGTCATGACGCCCGAGGACCTCGCGCGCGCACTGAAGCCGATCTGGGACGACGAGGTCGCCCGCCTCGGGTACGAGCCCGAGCTCTGGATCGAGCCGGGGCGCTACCTCGTCGCGCAGGCCGGGATGATGATCGCGCGCGTCAACTCCGTGAAGACCACGCCGGTAAAGACCTTCGTCAACGTCGACGCCGGCTTCAACACGCTGATGCGCCCAGCGCTCTACGGGGCGGCGCATCGCGTGAGGATCGTCGGCCGCGACGGCCCTCCGATGCTCCTCGACGTGGCCGGCGACGTCTGCGAGACGGGCGACATCCTCGCGGAGGGGCGCCTCCTCCCGAGGCCCGCGGCGGGCGACCTCGTCGCCTTCCTCGACGCCGGCGCGTACGGCTTCGTCATGGCGAGCGAGTACAACGCCCGGCCGCTCCCCGCGGAGGTCCTCGTCGACGGGGACACGGTCCGCGTCATCCGGAGACGGGGCACGTGGGACGAGCTTCACCGCGGGGAGCCGGAGGTCGTTCCCGGCGCCTGATCCCGGGCCGACGCCGACATCCGCTCGGGGGGCGACGCCCGCGGGAAGGGTGATCCCCGTCATGGGACCGCGCGGATGGGGCTCCTCTCCCTGCTCCGCCTCAGCTAGGATCCCGCAAAACCCGAAGCGTTCGATCGGAACGGGGTCGCCACCAACGGCCCCGATGCGGGAGGTCTCCATGCTGCGTCCTCGCCCCTTTGCGTTCCCGTCCATCGCCCTCCTCCTCGCCGCCGCGTCGGCCGCAGCGTCCGTCCCGGCGGCGGCGCCCGCCCTCGACGGCCCGATCCCGTTCTCCGGGAAGCGGAACCTCCCGAACCTCGTCCTCCTCGGCGCACGGACCGAACGAGCGCACGAGAAGGAGGCGACCCACGAGGGGCGCCGCTACTGGGAGGCGCGGCGCGAGTGGGAGCGGCTCGAACGCGCCGAGATCCCCGCCGCTCCGATCCTCCGCTCGGTGGCCAGCGAGCTCTACCAGGAGAGGCTCCGCCTCCGGACGCCGGACGGAAGGCCCCAGCCGTTGAACGCGACGCTCGCCGCGGCCGGCTGGAAGTCGCTCGGACCGACCACGGACGCCGGGCGCGTCCGCGACTACGCCTTCACGCGCGACGGGGCGAAGCTCTACGTCGCGACCGCGAACGGAGGGATCTGGCTCCTGACGCGGCAGGGCGGGCCCGGCGGCGACTACGGCAACCCGGTCAACCTCACCGACGACCTGCCTCTCCTGACGTTCGGCGCCGTCGCCGTCGCCCCGTCGAACCCGAGCATCGTCTACGCCGCGACCGGCGAGCAGTCTCCCCTGAGCGGCTCGCAGGTCATCGGCCTCGGGACGCTCCGGTCGAACGACGGCGGGTCGACCTGGAGCTTCAACACGACCTCCGTGAGCGGAGGCGCGTTCGACGTCATCCCCTCGCTCTATTCCTACGACCTCGACGTCCACCCGTCGAACCCGGAGGACGTCGTCCTCGGCACGGCGAACGGGATCTTCCGGTCGACCGACGGCGGCCGGACCTGGGTGAACCGTCTCCCCGCGACGGGCGAGGGGCTCGAGTGGCGCCGGCAGGGCGTGAACATCGCCCGCAGCCCGGCGAACCCGAACGTCCTCTGGGCCGGGCTCTGGGGCGGCCTCGCCTTCTCGACGGACGGCGGCGACACCTGGCAGGTCGCCTTCGAGGACATCGCCCAGCAGGTCGGCTTCAACGGCATTCCGATCCGCTCTCTCGTCGCGATCTCTCCCTCGAACCCGAGCCGGATCTACTGGCTCGTCGCCGGCTACGACTCCCAGCGCGGCTACTCGCAGGTCGGCGTCTTCCGGAGCGACAACGGCGGGCAGAACTGGGGAACCGCCCTCGGGCCGCCCGCCGGGCAGGGATATCCCCTCATCGCGGGGACGCAGGGGTGGACCTTCCTCGGCCTCGCCGTCGATCCGACGAACCCCGACCGGCTCATCGCTGGAGGCCTCGACACCTGGAGGTCGGAGGACGGCGGCCTCTCCTGGACCCAGATCTCGCAGTGGACTCTCCCCGAGCGCCACCCGCAGTTCTGCCACGCGGACGTGAACGTCATCGCGTTCGAGCCGGGCCGCTCGAGCTTCTGGATGGGGACCGACGGCGGCCTCTTCCGGTCGACGAACGGCGGCCGCTCCTTCGTCTGGAAGAACGACGGCGTCGTCGCGCGGATGTTCTCCTCCCTCGCCCAGCACCCGACCGACCCGTACCGCCTCTACGCCGGAACGCAGGACAACGGCACGATGCGCCTCTCCGGCGACAGCACGACCTCCTGGAAGCGGATCTTCTACGGCGACGGCTACGACTGCGCCGTGAACCCCCAGAACCCGAGCATCGTCTACGCGACGAACTTCAACGGCTACACGTCCCGCGCCGACGACGGCGGAGAGAGCGAGGAGTCGTTCCGCCTGACGACCTGTCCCGCCGACGCCCAGACCGAGGACCAGTGCACGGTCCCGCCGGTCACCTCGTTCCGCTCCCGGCTCGCGATCGATCCCGTCGACCCGCGCGTCCTCTACACGATGACCGACCGGATCTACCGGACGTCCAACGGCGCCGCGACCCCCTCCGACTGGCAGCCGGTCTTCGCCGAGTACTTCTGCTCCGACGGTGTTTCCGCGCAGCCCTGCCCGAACGTGCAGAAGAGCTGGGCGAGCTGCTCCTCGATCTCGATCCGCCCGACGAACCGGAACCGCGTCGCGTTCGGGACCGCCGCCGGGTACGTCGTCTACACGCTGAACGGCTTCCAGAACGGCTCCCTCGTCAACATCGGCAGCCAGGTGAACGCGATCGCCTGGGACCCCGCCGACGAGAACGCCTTCTACGTCGGGCTCGAGAGCGCCACGGAGGTCGTGCCGGGGCAGGGGCGCCACGTCATCTGGCGCATCGCCGGCCTGAACCAGCAGCAGCAGTCGGCCACTCCGGCCAGCTCCGGCATCGGCGTCCCGATCACGTACGCGGGCGGCTCGTTCACGTTCTTCGCGCCCGTCGACAGCCTCGCCTTCTCCCCCACCGACCCGAACCTGATGTTCGCCGGGACGAAATACGGAATCTTCCGCTCGACGAACAAGGGGCAGGCGTGGAGCCGGTTCGGCGACGACTTCCCCGCGACGTGGGTCTCGGCTCTCCTCTTCTCGCCCGACGGGAGCCGCCTTCGCGCGGCGACCTGGGGGCGCGGCATGTGGGAGATCAACCCCGGCGGCGGCTCTCCGGCCCCGACCTCGGCGCCGACGCCCGACTTCACGTTCAGCCCCTCCGCGCCCAAGCCCGGCCAGTCGGTCGCCTTCTCCGACCGGACGCAGGGAGGAGCCGGCACCTGGAGCTGGTCTTTCGGGGACGGCTCGACCTCCACAACGCAGAACCCTACGAAGGTCTGGGGGAACCCCGGAACCTACTCCGTCACCCTGACCGCGGCCAATGCCGCCGGCAGCCGTTCCGTCACGAAGAGCGTCCCGGTGTCCTACGGCTCGACCGGCACCGGGAGCGTCTACACCTACCTCCTCCCGATCGTCCTGACGTCGAGCGGCGCCGGCGGGGCCTTCTTCACCTCCGAGCTGACGCTGACGAACCGCTCCTCGCGGACCCTGAACCTCACCTTCCGGGCGAAGGGTTCTTTCGAGGCTTCGTCGACCTACTCCCTCCCGCCGGGACAGCAGGTCCATCCGGACGTCTTCTCCTTCCTCCAGAACGCGACGGGGATGGGCGTCCCGGCCGGGAACAAGACCGCCTCCCTGCGGATCGAGGTGGCCGGCGCCGACAACCTCGTCCAGTTCGGCGCGCAGGTCCGGGTGACGACGCCGGCAACCGCCGACCTCCGGGCGAAGGGGGTCATCGGCCGCTTCGGGCTCGCGTTCCCGGCCACGCCGCTCGGCCGCGCCGCCCAGCAGGAGGCGTTCGTCTTCGGCCTTCAGCAGACCTCCGCGGCCGGGAGCGCCGGGACCCGCTCGAACCTCGCCTGCGTGAACGCCGGCGGGGGCGCGGGGGGCGCCGTCCGCCTCGAGGTCACCTACTACAACGGCGATACCGGCGCCGCGCACGCCTCGAAGGACCTTCTCGACCTCGCCCCGTTCCAGTGGGAGCAGAAATCGACCCCTCTCGCCGCGCGCGGGCTGACGTACGGCTACGCGGTCGTCCGGCGGACCTCCGGCTCCGACCAGTTCGTCTGCTACGCCGTCCTCAACGACAACCTGAACGGCGACGGCGCGTTCGTGCCGATGGTCTCGAACGACACGCCCTCGCGCACCTCCGCGGCTCTCGTCCCGGTCGTCCTCGAGGCCGCCGGCTACACCTCGGAGATGACGTTCGCGAACCGGACGACCCGCGACATCTCGGGACTCTTCGCGCTCGTCCCGCGGACCGACCCGGTGCCCGACTGGGGGTACTTCGACCTCCCCGCCCGTTCACAGTTCACCGTCCCGAACGTCGTCGCGGAGCTCCGGCGCATCGGATTCAGCGCTCCCGCAGGGACCGTCGCGAGCGTCTTCGCGCAGTTCCTCGACGGGCAGTTCCGCGAGGACCAGAGCGACACGCAGGCGCCGATCCCGACGAGCGACGGCTTCCTCGGCGTCCGCACGACGACGGCGCGGGCCGGAGGCCTGCTCGGCCTCGCCTACGGCTACACCCCGATCGGGGAGGCCGCCGACACGGAAGCCTGGGTCTACGGACTGCAGCAGACGGGGACGCGGGGCCAGGAAGGGGGCACCCGCGCGAACCTCGCCGTCGGCCACGCGCTCGGCGGGCAGGTGGAGCCGCTCCAGCTCGAGGTGACCTACTTCGGGCCGAACGGCAGCGAGCTCGGGAAGGAGCCGCAGTGCTCCCCCTGCACGCTGGCGCCCGGCCAGTTCCTTCAGTTCGACTCCGCGCTCGCGCGCTTCGGCGTGGCCCAGGGCTACGCGCGCATCCGGCGCCTCTCCGGGACCGACCAGTTCCTCGCGTACGGCGTCCTGAACGACCAGGGGAACGACGACGGGAGCTACGTCCCGATGATCGTGCCGTGATCGCCGTGCCCCGGCGGCCGAGCCTATGATTCGGCCGCCGTGACGCACGCCGACAGACCTTCCGGGGCGGGCCGCCGAACCACCGGCGGCCCGCTTTCCTTCCCCCTCGTTCTCTCGCTCCTCGGGACGCTCGCGTCCTGCGCGACGGTCCTGCCCGGCGCCGGTTCCTCGGACGCCGCACGCCCGGGTTCGTCCTCCAGGCGCGCCCCCGCCGTCGCTTCCCTCTCCCTGCGCCAGAAGGCCGCGCAGGTCGTGATGGTCGCCTCGCGCGGCGTCTACCGCGCCGAGGACGACCCGGAGTACCTC
>JAGOBQ010000309.1 GCA_017999215.1 Thermoanaerobaculia bacterium | reverse complement strand
GCGTCGAGCTCGTCGCGCAGCTCGACCAGGTCAACGCCTACGCGCTCCTCCTCGCTTCGATCGCCCCCGAGCCCCACCGTTCGCGTCTCCGCGCCGACCTCGCGCGGATCGCGCGGGTCCTGATCGGCCGCTTCTGGAGCGAGGAGCTCGGCCTCTTCCACGGCTCGCTCCACGATCCCGTCGAGCGGGGGCCCGGCGCCCGCCACACCGACTTCGGCCACACGGTCAAGGCGCTCTGGATGATCGAGCGGACCGGCGCGCTCCTCGACGACGAGGCGCTCTCCGCTTGGGCTCGTGAAAGGCTCCCCGGCCTCCTCGAGAGGGCCTACCTGCCCCGTTACGGATGCTGGGCCACCGGCCTCCGCCACGACGGCTCCCTCGACGCCGGCGTCACCTGGTGGACGGCCGCCGAGCTCGACCAGGCCGCCGCCACGCTCGCGCTGACGGACCGCCGTTACACCGGCTACCTCGAGAAGACCTGGGCCTGCTGGCTCGACCGCCTCGTCAATCGGGAGGACGGCGAGGTCTGGAGCTGGATCGACCTCGACCGCCCCGAGCGCCGCGGCGCCAAGCAGCACCTCTGGAAGAACGGCTACCACTCGGCCGAGCACGCGCTCGTCTCGTATCTCGTCGCGCAGGAGGTTCACGGCCGGCCCGCGGTCCTCCATTTCGCTCCGGCCGAGGGCACGGCGCCCGGAACGTTCCGCCCCTATTTCTTCTCGGGGACCGCGACGGTCGGTCCGGAGCGACGCCTCGAGTCGGCCCCCGGCCGCCGGTCGATCGCCGTCTCCTTCCGGGGCCTGCGGTGACGAGCCCCGCGGGGTGCGAACATCCCGCGGTGACCTCCGACGCGCAGCGCCTCGCCACCCGGATCTCCGACGCCACGCTCGCCGTTCACGACGTCCTGACGATCTACCTCGGGGAGCGCCTCGGCCTCTACGACGACCTCGGACGCCATGGCCCCTCGACCGCCGCCGATCTCGCCGCGAGGACGGGAACCCACGCGCGCTACGTGAGGGAGTGGCTCGAGCAGCAGGCGACCGCCGAAGTCCTCGGCTGTGCGGACCCCGCGGCGCCGCCCGAAGAGCGCCGCTTCTTCCTCTCGCCGGCATCCGCCGAGGTGCTGACCGACCGGGAGAGCCTCCTCTGGTCTGCCGCCCGGCCGCGCAGCCTCGTCGCGCTCGCGCAGAAGCTCCCGATGCTGCTGGAGGCGTTCCGGAGCGGCCGGGGAATCGCCGACGGCACGGAAGACGCCCGGACGGCGCAGGGCGACCTGGGGCGCGCCGCGTTCCTTCGGCAGCTCGCGACGGAGTGGCTCCCCGCGATTCCCGACGTCGACGCGCGGCTCCGGGCCGAGCCTCCCGCACGCATCCTGGACGTGGGGTGCGGCTCGGGCTGGGCGTCGATCGCACTCGCGCGCGGCTTCCCGCTCGTCCGTGTCGACGGTCTCGACCTCGACCCGGCCTCCGTCGAGGACGCCCGCGCGAACGCGCGGACTCACGGGGTCGCCGACCGCGTCGCGTTCCACGTTCACGACGCCGCCGCGCCGGAGCTTCGCGAGGGATACGACCTCGTGTTCGCGTTCGAGGCGATCCACGACATGCCTCGCCCCGTGGAGGCGCTGGCCGCGATGCGCCGCCTCGCGGCGCCTTCCGGGACCGTCCTCGTCGTCGAGATGAGGATCGGCGAGCGCTTCGCGCTGCCGGCCCCCCCGAACGACCGGTTGAACTACGGGTGGAGCGTCCTCACGTGCCTCGCGTCCTCCATGTGCGGAGAGGAGCCCGCGGGGACCGGGACGCTCCTCCGCCGCGGGGCGCTCGAGGGCTACGCGCGGCGGGCGGGCTTCTCCGCGATCGAGGACGCCGGCGTCCCGCACGAGGGGTGGACGTTCTGGCGCCTGCTCGGCTGAGCAGGGCGGGACGCCGACCGCCCGTCCTACACTCTCCGGCGGGAAGGAGCGGATCGTGAAGACGGAGAGGACGGGCCCCTCGGCGTTCACGGTCGAGTTCGAGTCCGAAGCCGAGCTCGAGGCCGAGGCGCGGACGAACCTCTCCGCCGGCGGGCTGAGGCTCCCGACGCGCGAGAAGCTCGCTCTCTTCGCGAAGCTCCAGCTCCTCCTCCGGCTCGCGGGAGGCGGCGCGGTCCCCGCGACGGCGACCGTCGTCGCGCCCCTTCCCGACGGCTTCGCCCTCCACGTCGAAGGAGACGCCGCCGCCCTCGCCGATGCGCTTCGCGACGCCCCCGAGGAGCCCGGAGAGGAGGTCCTCGAGGAGGCCGGGGACGCGGAGGACCCGGTCGCCCGCGGGAGCGTCTGGGACCGGCTGCGAGGCCTCGGCCGGGTCGAGAAGCTCCTCCTCGCCGCGAAGGCCGACCGGGTCGAGCGGATGATCCTCGCCCAGGACAGCGACCCGCAGGTCCTCTACTCCCTCCTGAAGAACCCGCGCCTGACCCCCGACGAGGTGATCCGGATCGCCAAGTCGCCGTACCTGACGTTCCAGACGGCCGAGGCGATGATGAAGTCGACGCAGTGGTTCTCGAATCTCGAGGTGCGCGTCGCGCTCATCCACAACGCGAAGACGCCGCCCGCCTTCGCCCTCCGGATCCTGCCGACGCTCCCCGAGTCCGAGGTGAGGAACATATCGCGCGGCGCGGCGACGAGCATGGCCCTGAAGGTCGCGGCGCTGAAGAAGCTCCAGGGCTTCACCTGAGCGGCCGCCCGCGTCGCGGGTCCATACTGCGGCGGGCCGGACGGCCGCCACCTCCCGGCCCGAGGAGGGAGCGATGCCCGAGCCCGCGATCCCGTCCCTGTCCGAAGTGGCCGCCGCGCTCGGCCTCCCGCCGGAACGCCTCGTCCCGTACGGCCACGACAAGGCGAAGGTGCTGCCCTCGCCGGCGGGATTCACGCCGCGCGGCCGGCTCGTCCTCGTCTCGGCGATCACGCCGACGGGCGCCGGCGAAGGGAAGACGACGACCTCCATCGGCCTCGCCCAGGGCCTCGCCCGGATCGGCGCGCGGGCCTGCGTCGCGCTCCGCGAGCCCTCCCTCGGGCCGACGTTCGGGATGAAGGGGGGCGCGACGGGAGGAGGCCGCGCGCGCCTCGTCCCCTCGGACGACATCAACCTCCACTTCACGGGCGACTTCCACGCCGTCACCTCCGCGCACAACCTCCTCGCGGCGCTCCTCGACAACCACGTCCACCACGGGAACCGGCTCGACATCGACCCGCGGCGGGTCTTCTGGCGCCGTGTGCTCGACATGAACGACCGGGCCCTCCGCGACGTCGTCATCGGCCTCGGGGGCGTCCTCCAGGGGGTCCCGAGGGAGACCGGCTTCGACATCACCCCCGCTTCCGAGGTGATGGCCGCGCTCTGCCTCGCCGAGGACGCCGAGGACCTCCGGGCACGCCTCTCGCGAATGGTCGTCGCCCTGACGTTCGGGAAGGAGCCGGTCACGGCCGGCGACCTGAAGGCGACGGGCGCGATGCTCGCGCTCCTGCGCGACGCGATCCAGCCGAACCTCGTCCGGACGGGCGAGGGGGTGCCGGCCTTCGTCCACGGCGGCCCGTTCGCGAACATCGCCCACGGCTGCAGCTCGGTCCTCGCGACGAAGACGGCGCTCTCCCTCGCCGACTGGGTCGTCACCGAGGCCGGCTTCGGCTTCGACCTCGGGGCGGAGAAGTTCTTCGACATCAAGTGCGCCGGGGCCGGCCTCGACACGGCCGCCGTCGTCCTCGTGGCGACCGTGCGGGCCCTGAAGCGCCACGGCGGCGTCCCGAAGGAGGGCCTCGCCTCCCCCGACCCGGGGGCCGTCGAGCGGGGCCTGCCGAACCTCGCGAAACACCTCGAGAGCATCCGCGCGTTCGGGGAGGTCCCGGTCGTCGCGCTGAACCGCTTCGCCAGCGACTCCGTGGACGAGGTCGCCGTCGTCCGCCGCGCCGCCGAGGGCTGGGGCGCGCCGTTCGCCGTCTGCGACGCGTTCGAGAAGGGAGGCGACGGGGCGGTCGCGCTCGCGGAAGCGGTCCTCGCCCACGCGGAGCGGCGGTCGAGCCCGTTCCGGCCGCTCTACGATCGCGACGATCCGCCGAAGGAGAAGCTGGCGAAGATCGCCCGCCTCATGTACGGCGCCTCCTCGGTCGAGTGGAGCCGGGAGGCGGAGCGCGACCTCGCGGAGATCGCCCGCCTCGGCTACGAGAAGCTCCCGCTCTGCGTCGCCAAGACCCAGATGTCGCTCTCCGACGACCCCGGCGTCGTCGGCCGTCCGGAAGGATTCGACGTCACGGTCCGGGGAGTCCTCCTCGCGGCGGGGGCCGGCTACCTCGTCCCGCTCCTCGGAGACATCCTGCGGATGCCGGGGCTCCCGGCCTCGCCGCAGGCCGAGAGGGTCGACCTCGTCGGCGGGAGGATCGTCGGGATCAGCTGACGGCCGGCCCGCCTCCCCGCCCTTCCACGAACGCGACGAGCTCCTTCAGAGGGAGGGGCTTCGCGTAGAGGTATCCCTGGAAATGGCGGACGCCGCGTTCGACGAGGTACTCCACCTGCTCCTCCCTCTCGACGCCCTCCGCCACCACCGTCATCTCGAGCTTCCGCCCCAGCTCGACGAGCGTGTCGACGACCGTTTCGGCGACCGAGCCGGTGCCGATCCCCTCGACGAAGCTCTTGTCGATCTTCAGGTGGTCGAGGCGGAAGCGGCGGAGCGTGGCGATGTTCGAGTAGCCCGTGCCGAAGTCGTCGAGGGCGATCGTGGCGCCCCACCCCTGGAGCGCCTCGAGGACGTTTCGCGCCGTCCCGTTCGCGTCGTCGATCAGCTCCCGCTCCGTCACCTCGAAGACGAGGCTCTTCGGCCCGAGCCGCGACCCGGAGAACGCGCGGAGGACGGCGGCCACCGTCCCGGGATCGCGCAGGTGGGCCCCGGCGAGGTTGATCGCGACGTAGAAGCGGTCGGGCTCGGTAAGTCCGTCCGGGAGGTCCCGCGCGACACGGCGCATGAGCCATTCCGTGATCGGGAGGATCAGGCCCGTCTCCTCGGCGAGGGCGATGAAGAGGTCGGGCGAGAGGAGGCCCTCCCGGGCGTGACGCCACCGGAGGAGGGCCTCGGCGCCGACGCAGCGGCCCGAGGTCACCTCCACGACCGGGAGGTACCGGACCTCGAGCTCGCCGCGCCGGAGCGCGCCGCGGAGCTGCCGCGTCAGCGCCGCTCCGGGCGATCCCGCCAGGAGGACGAGCGCGGCGGCGCCGGCGCCGAACCCGAGCCCGATCGCGACGAGGAGCGGGAGGGTGGCTCCCCACGCGGCGAGCTGCGCCTCGCGGCGGGCCCGCAGGAGGACGGAGGCGCCGCCGCCCGCGCAGGGCGCGACGGCCGTTTCGTCGCGCGCGCCGACGAGCGGGCCGAGGAGGCGGAGGAGCGGGGCGAGGCTTCGAGGTTCCGGAGAGCCCGGCAGGGAGAGGACGGGGCCGGCGACGCCCCGGACCTCGACCGCGTCGCGCCCGCCTCCCGCGAGCTCCGAGAGGGCGCGCGAGATCGGGTCGACGTCGAGGGTCGCCTCGGCCG
>JAGOBQ010000308.1 GCA_017999215.1 Thermoanaerobaculia bacterium | reverse complement strand
AGCCCGAGCCGATCGGCGTCGCCGAGGTGCGCTGGACCCGTCCGGACGAAGCTCTCTCCCTCCCGCTCCTTCCGGCCGACCGTTTCCTCGTCGAGCGGCTCGCGAGAGGCGAGGAAGGTCTCCTGCCGGCCTCGTCGGACGGAGACGGCGGATGAACGACGTCCTCCTCCTCTGCCTGTTCGGACTCTGCATCGTCCTCTCCAGCTTCTTCTCGGGCTCGGAGACCGCGCTGACGACCCTCTCGGAAGCCGCCGTCTACCGGCTGAGAGAGAAGCGGCACCCGCAGGCGGCCCGCCTCGAGCGGCTCCGCGAGCGGCTCCCCCAGACGATCTCGACGCTCCTGATCGGGAACAACCTCGTGAACATCGCGGCCGGATCGATCGGCACGGTCCTCGCGATCGACGCCTTCGGCGCGCAGTGGGGCGTCGTGGCCGCGACGACCGTCACGACGCTCCTCCTCCTCGTCTTCGGAGAGGTGACGCCGAAGACGCTCGCGGCGCGGAACGCCGAACGCGTCGCCTGCTTCGCCGCGCCGGTCATCGAGCTCCTGATGGTGGTCTTCGCGCCGCTCGCCCGGCTCCTCTCGGCCGTCGCCGCCGTCCTCCTCCGTCCCTTCGGGGGGCGGACGACCGCCGCCTCCGACGTCACGGAGGAAGACGTGAAGAGCCTCATCTCGCTCTCCCACGAGCACGGCCAGCTGGAGCGGGAGGAGAAGGAGATCCTCCACGCGGTCCTGGAGTTCGGCGACCAGCCGGTCGTCGACGCGATGGTCCCGCGCGCGAAGATGGTCCTCCTCGCCGCCGACGCCAGCTTCGAGAAGGTCGAGGCGGTCGGGCGGGTCTGGCGCTACAGCCGGCTTCCGGTCTATCGCGACGGCCCTGAGGACATCGTCGGCATCCTTCACCTCAAGGACCTCTTCGACGTCACCGACGCCGAGGAGAAGAGCTTCAACCTCTCGCGCTTCCTCCGGCCGGCGATCTTCGTCCCCGAGCAGAAGAGGTCCGGCGACCTCTTCCGGGAAATGCGGCGGCGCCGGTTCCACATGGCCATCGTCGTCGACGAGCTCGGAGCGGTCTCGGGCCTCGTGACGCTCGAGGACCTGATCGAGCAGGTCCTCGGCGACATCGACGACGAGCACGACGAGGACGCCGCCCTCCCCGTCCTGGACGGGGCCTCGATCCTGATCGAGGGGTCCTACCCGGTCGCCTCGCTCGAGAAGGAGCTCGGCCTCCCGCTCGGGGAGACCGAGATGGAGACGGTGGCGGGTTTCCTCCTGAAGAAGTTCGGACGGATCCCGCGAACGGGCGCGCGGACGTGGCTCGGCGACGTGGAGTTCGTCGTCGAGCGCGCCTCGCCGCGCGCGATCGAGCGGATCCGGATCACGAGAAAGCCCCGCGCTCCCGAAGGAGCCGGGGACGAGAAGGTCTGACATGCCGAAGGTCGTCTTCCTCGACCAGGGCGTGCGCGGAGAGCTTCCCGAGGGGACGACGGCCCTCGAGGCCGCGAAGCTCCTCGGCGCGCGCCTCTCCTCGATCTGCGGGGGCGCCGGGACCTGCTCGACCTGCCGCGTCGAGTGCGTCGTGAACCCCCAGAACCTGTCCCGCGTCGAGCCGCTGGAGGTCGCCTACGACCTGGGGCCCGGCGTTCGCCTCGGCTGCCAGGCGCGGATCCTCGGAGACGTGGGCCTGCGGACCGTCCGGATCCCGAAGGCGGTGCTCGATTGAGCCGGCCGGCCGTGCGCCGCGCGCTCAAGCGCGCCGGCCTCTCGCCCGCGCCGAAGGAGTTCCTCGAGTCTCCCGGCGTCCCGCCGCCGCCCCGCGTGGCGCTCCCCGGCGAGGCCCCGGGCACCGAGAGCCCGATCGACTGGGCGGCGTTCTTCGGCCGCGTCGCGCCGGTCGAGCTCGAGATCGGGAGCGGCCGGGGACGCTTCCTGACCGACGCGGCCGCGGAGCGGCCCGGGACGTCGTTCCTCGGGGCGGAGATCGAGCTCGAGTACACGCGGATCGCGCAGGCGCGCGCGGAGAAGATGGGCCTCGGGAACGTGAGGTTCGCGCGGCTCGACGGGAAAGCGCTCGTCCTGCGGCGCGTTCCCGAGGCCTCCCTCGCGGCGATCCACGTCTTCTTCCCCGACCCCTGGCCGAAGAAGCGTCACGCGAAGAGGCGGCTCTTCTCGCCCGACTTCGCGCGCGCGGCGGCGGCGGCCCTCGTCCCGGAAGGGCTCCTCCGCGTGGCGACCGACAACCTCCCCTACTTCGACGCGATCCGGGAGGTCCTCGACGCCGAGCCGGGGCTCGAGAAGGTGCCCGGGAGCGAGAGCGGGTGGAGCTCCGGCACCGACTACGAGCGGAAGTACGAGAAGGAAGGGCGACCGATGGCGCGAGGCATCTGGCGCCGGCCGCCGGGCCGCTGACGCGCCGTCAGCCTCTCGGCGCGGACGGAACGTCCGCGCCGGAGGCGGGCCTTTCCGCCGCACCGGCGTCCCGCGCGAGGAGCGCGGGCAGGTACTTGCGGAAGTAGTCGACGCCCGACACGAGCGCCATGACCGTCATGACGTAGAGCGCCGCGCGCCCCGTCATGCGCCAGAGCCCGATGTCGTCGAGCCGCGCCCCGAGGATCATCAGCGAGATCCCGACGACCTGCGCGGCCATCTTCCACTTCCCGAGCTTCGAGGCGGCGATCGTGATCTTCTCGCCCGCGGCGATCGCGCGCATCCCCGAGACCGCGAACTCCCGCCCCACGATGATGCAGACGGCCCACGCGTCGGCCTCCTGGAGGTCCACGAGCGAGATCAGCGCGGCCGAGACGAGGATCTTGTCGGCGATCGGGTCGAGCAGCATCCCGAGCGTCGTCACCTTCTTGTACTTCCGGGCGATCCAGCCGTCCAGGAAGTCCGTGAGCGCGGCGACGAGGAAGACGCCGAGCGCCACGTACTCCTTGGCCGGCATCCGCGTCAGGAGGATGACGACGAGGAGCGGCACGAGGAAGATTCGAAAGAGGGTGAGCGCGTTCGGGAGGTTCAGCACCGCCCCGCATTCTAGGAGACCATTCGGGCAAATGCTCCTCCCGGTCCGGTCCTCGCGGGGCCGGGCCTTGCCCTTCGGCTGCGTCCCGCCGAGAATCGGCGTCCCATGACCTCGCCCATCGTCTTCGGGACGGACGGCTGGCGCGGCCGCATCGGACGCGACCTGACCTTCGACTCCCTCTCCCGCGTCGTCGACGCGGTCGCCTCCTGGAACGTCTCGCCCGCGAACGTCGACCCCGGCGACGCTTCGATCCTCCCGCTCGTCCACGACACGCGGTTCCTCTCCCGCGAGCTCGCCGCGGAGAGCGCCGCGCTGCTCGCGCGGCGCGGCTTCCGGGTCCTCCTGACCGACCGCCCCGTCCCCACGCCGTGCGCCTCGTGGCACGTGAAGACCCGCGCGCTCCGGGGAGGCGTGGCGATCACCGCCTCGCACAACCCGCCCGAGTGGAACGGCGTCAAGTACAAGTCGTGGTTCGGAGGAAGCGCGACCGCGGAGGCCTACGCGGCCATCGCCGCGTGCGCCGATCGGCCCCTCCCCGACCGCCCCGGCGGCACGGTCGAGAAGGTCGACCTCCTCTCCCCGTACGCGGACGCGATCGCCGCCTGCGTCGACGTCGACGCGATTCGCCGATCGGGCCTCCGGGTCCTCTGGGACTCGATGCACGGCGCCTCGGGCGACCTCCTCGCCCGGATCCTCGGCGACGGGCACGCCGCCCGCGTCACGACGATCCGGTCCGAGGTGAACCCGTCCTTCGGCGGCGTCCACCCCGAACCGATCCCCGAGCACCTCGGCGCCTCCGTCTCCCGCCTCGCCGCGGAGCCGTTCGACGTCGCCCTCGCGAGCGACGGGGACGGCGACCGGCTCGGCGTCCTCGCCCCGGACGGAACGTTCGTCACGCCCCACCGCGTCCTCGCCCTCCTCGCGGAAAGCCTCGCGCGGCGGGGCCGGATCGCGGGCGGGATCGCGAAGACGTTCTCGACCTCCCTGCTCGTCGACCGCGTCGCGGCACGCCTCGGCGTCCCGCTCCACGTGACGCCGATCGGGTTCAAGTGGATCGCCGAGAAGATGCTCTCGGGCGAGGTCGGGATCGGCGGAGAGGAGTCCGGAGGGCTCGGCGTCTCGTTCTTCCTCCCCGAGCGCGACGGGGTCCTCTCCGGCCTCCTCCTCCTCGAGGCGATCGCCTGCTCGGGCGTCTCCTTCCGCGAGCTCCTCGCCCGCCAGGACCGGGAGCACGGCTCTTTCTCCTACGGACGGCGCGACGTGCGGCTCCCGATGCCCGTCCTCCGCACCTTCGTCGACGGGCTCTCGACCGCCCCGCCGTCCCGGCGCGCCGGAGCCGCCGTCACCGGCGTCGAGACGATGGACGGGGTGAAGCTCCTTCTCGGCGGACGAGGCTGGCTCCTCCACCGCCTCTCCGGGACCGAGCCGATCCTGCGCGTCTACGCGGAGCACGAGGACCCGGGAGTGGTCGAGAAGCTGCTCGCCGAGACGACCGAAGCCCTCGAACGCGCGGCGCAGGGGCCGCCGGCCGCGGCGCTCCGGGCCCGGTAGGGACTCAGGCCTCGATCAGGACCCAGCCCGCGCCCGACACGGTCACGACCGGCCCGCCGCCCAGGTCGGCGAGCGGGTCGGACTCCTCGACGAGGTCGACGGTCAGCTCTCCTCCGTAGGCGAGGAGTGAGCGGCAGGAGAGCGTGAGCGGCGTCTCGGGCGAGACCTCGAGCCGGGCCGGGTCCGCCGAGACCGAAAATGCGACGGCTCCCGTGCCGAAGAGCTTCACGAACGGGAGCGCGATCTGCCGGCGGAACTCGAACGCGGGGTCTTCCCGGTAGGTCAGCTGCGCGTCGAACCCGAAGAGACGGGCCGGATCGGCCGAGAGGAACTCCCCGCGCAGGAACGCGAGGTGAAGGTTCCGCCTCGGGTCGACGAGGAGGACTCCGCCCGCTCCCGTCCCGCGGACGAAGAAGCGCGAGAGCGCTCCCGGAAGGCTCGCGTCCGCTTCGAGCTCCGCGACGCCGGTCCGTCCCGCGAGCGCCGTCCGCCGGACGAGAACTCCGCCCCGAAGGTCGACGGCGACGACTCCACCCGACCTCGGTACGAAAGAGGGGCGCGGCCCCGGGGCCGCTTCCGACGCGCCGACGGACGTCCGAGCCGGGCCGGGGGGGACGACGGGCGACACCGCGGGCGGAAGGGAAACGGCGCGCAGCGGCTCCGGGGGGGGCTGCGGCGCCTGGATGGGCTGAGTCGACGGCTCCCTGCGAGTCCGGGAGTCGTCGAACGCCTCCGGCTTCACCGAAGGGACGAACGCCCCGGGCTCCGCCGGGCCCGACGCCGCGCTTCGCGCGGTCCGCGTGATCGTGTCGTCGCCGTCGAAGCCCGCCTTTCGCTCGGAGCCCGCGGCCTCGAAGTGGCGGTTCGCCTCGGCCAGGCGCCCCTCCCTCTGGAGCAGGAGGCCGACCGTGAGGTGCGCCTTCCGGTGCCCGGGGGCGAGCGCGAGGACGCGCTCGAGGGGCTCGCGCGCCTCCGCCCGGCCGGCCTTGAAG
>JAGOBQ010000307.1 GCA_017999215.1 Thermoanaerobaculia bacterium | reverse complement strand
ATGAGCGCAACGCCCATCAGCAGCGCCGCCCACGGGAGGAGGAGGGCCATCGCGTTCACGAGGGGGCCCGGGACCATCTTGTAGTTGTAGACCATGTGCGCGAAGCCGGGCGGATCGGCGATCTTCGGGAGCGCCGCGACGACGAAGAAGAGGCCCAGGGCGATCTGCGTTCGGACCGTCAGCCAGGGATGGGTGAGCGCCTCCCGGAACGTCACCGTCCCCTCCCCGTCGCGACCGCCCCGCCGCGGGCCTTCCAGTCGGGGAATCCCTCGCGATAGACGCGGAGGTTCTCGAAGCCGGCGCCGAACAGGGTCTGCGCGAGCATGTGGGAGTCTTCGCAGTCGCCGCCCGTGCAATAGAGGACGACCGGGAGCGTCTGGTCGCGCCCCTCGGAGACGAGGGCCTCGACCCGCTCCTTCATGACGGCGGCCTCCCAGATCGGGAACGAGCGCGCTCCGGCGACGTGCCCCTCGGCGAAGTCCTTCGAGCGGCGTGCGTCGAGGAAGAGAGCGCCGCGGGAGTGGAGCCACGCGGCCGCTTCTCCGTCGATGTCGACGCTCGGCTGGCCGTGCGGCGGGAACCGGGCGAGGAGCTCCGCGGCGCGGTCCGGGCCGGAATGGGTCTCGAGGACCGCGGCCGGACGCTCCTTCTGCACCGGCCCGGGGGTCGGGACCACGGCGGAGCCGGTCGGCCCGGCCGCGGCAACCGGCTCGGGCGTCGTCGGGCCGGCGGTCCGGTCCGGCGTGACCGGCGCGGGCGGAGCCACCGCGGCGGGCGCGGGGTCCGTGGCGAAGGGGACCGGCGCCGGCGGCTTCGCGACGGTGAGCGCGGCCGGATAGTCGCCCGGGAGCTCGAGGCGCCGCTCCTTCGCGGCGAAGGCGTTCGAGACGAGGGCGCAGGCGATCGCGAGGACGGCGAGGGCCCCGGCCTCGGCGAGGAAGCGGCGGAGGTTCATCAGTCGGCTCCGTTCCGGGCCCGAGGCCCGCGTCGCGATTCTATGCAAGCGGTTCGCCTCGCCCTTCGTGCCGTTCCGGCGCGTTCGGACTCGCTTCTCGCGGTGGAATCCGACCCTCGCGGGGCTAGAATTCCCGTTCCACTCCAGCGCGGCAAGGAAGGGGAAGACGATGAGCGAGAACACCCTCACCATCCGGGACAACCGCACCGGCAAGGAGTACGTCGTTCCGATCGAGAACGAGACGATCAAGGCGATGGATCTCCGGAAGATCAAGGTGAACCCGGAGGACTTCGGGCTGATGACGTACGACCCCGCGTTCCTCAACACGGCGTCGTGCAAGTCGAAGATCACGTTCATCGACGGGGACAAGGGGATCCTCGAGTACCGCGGCTACCCGATCGAGCAGCTCGCCGAGAAGTCGAGCTTCCTCGAGGTCGCGTGGCTCCTCTGGAACGGCGAGCTGCCGACGAAGGCCGAGCTCGACGAGTTCACCCGCCACGTCACGCACCACACCTACCTCCACGAGAACATCAAGAAGCTCATGGAGGGGTTCCGCCACGACGCGCACCCGATGGGGATGCTCCAGTCGACGGTCGGCGCCCTCTCGACGTTCTACCCCTCCGCCAAGCAGGTGAACGATCCGCGCCAGCGGGCGCACCACACGATCCGCCTCATCGCGAAGATGCCGACGATCGCCGCCTTCGCCTACCGGCACTCGATCGGCTTCCCCTACGTCTACCCCGACAACGAGCTCTCCTACGTCGGCAACTTCCTCTCGATGCTCCGGAAGATGTCGGAGCCGAAGTTCAAGGTGAACCCGGTCCTCGAGCGGGCGCTCGACGTCCTCTTCATCCTCCACGCGGACCACGAGCAGAACTGCTCGACGAACGCGATGCGGGCGATCAGCTCCGCGCAGACCGACCCGTACTCGAGCCTCTCGGGCGCGATCTCTGCCCTCTACGGCCCGCTCCACGGCGGCGCGAACGAGGCGGTCCTCACGATGCTCCGCGAGATCGGGACGATCAACAACGTCCCGGCCTTCGTGAAGGACGTCAAGGAGGGGCACGGCGAGAAGAAGCTCATGGGCTTCGGTCACCGGGTCTACAAGAACTACGACCCGCGCGCGAAGGTCATCAAGGGGCTCGCCGAGCAGGTCTTCGAGGTCACGGGGAAGAACCCGCTCCTGACGATCGCCGTCGAGCTCGAGCGGATCGCGCTCCAGGACGAGTACTTCGTCAAGCGGAAGCTCTACCCGAACGTCGACTTCTACTCGGGCCTCATCTACGAGGCGATGGGCTTCCCGCCCGACTACTTCACCGTCCTCTTCGCGATCGGCCGGACCGCCGGCTGGCTCGCCCAGTGGCACGAGATGGTCAACGACGCCGACCAGAAGATCGCCCGGCCTCGCCAGGTCTTCCTGGGGCCGGCGCGGCGCGACTACGTTCCGGTCGAGAAGCGCTGAGCGTCCCCGAGCCGCCGGGAGGGGAGGGGAGGGGCGGGTTCGCCCCTCCCCTCTTCGCTTGCCGCGCAGCCCGTGCAGAGCCCGTCGAGCGTCAGGAAGAGCGTGCGGACCGCGCGGCCGTCGGGCAGGACGCCGCACTCGGCCACGGCGAAGTCCTTCCACTCGACGTCCTCGACCCGGCCGCACCCCCGGCAGACGAGGTGGTGGTGCGGCCCGAGGTGGGCGTCGTAGCGGACCGGGCCGTCCTTCACGCTGAGGCCCGTCACGAGCCCGACGTCCACCAGCGCGTGGAGGACGTTGTAGACCGAGGCGCGGGAGAGGACCGGTCCCGCCGCGTTTACGGCGCTCTCGACCTCATCGGCGGTCGGGTGGCGATCCGTCCCGGCCAGGTAGGCGAGCACCGCCAGCCGCGGCTCGGTCACCCGAAGCCCGCGGGCGCGGAGCAGGCACTCCAGTGCGGACGGCGCCACCTTCACACTATTTAGAATAGATCCAAACGATGAGGGGCGCAAGCGGCTCCGCCCCGGAGCCGGACGGGGCGCTATTCCCGGGCGGCGGGGGCCGACGTGATGAACGCCCGACCGAAGCGGGAGAAGCGGGGCCGGCCGAGACGGGAGAGCGCCGATCCGTCGGAGCGCGCGGGGCTCCAGCTCCACATGACGCCCACGGCTCGTCCGAGGAGGTCGACGACCGGCCGCGTCCCGAAGAAGCGGGCGTCGCGGCTCTCGTCGCGGTTGTCTCCCATCAGGAAGACCTCTCCCTCCGGGACCGTGATCGGGCCGAAGTTCCGAAGAGCGGGGCGTTCCGGCAGGATCCGGATCGGGTGCGTCCGGCCGTCGATCCGCTCGGTGCCGAGGATCTCGATGTCGCCGTCCGGCAGGGTGAGCGGCTCGAGGTACTCCACCCTCTGGGGCTTACCGTTCACGAGGAGCGCCTCGTTGCGGAGCTCGACGACGTCCCCCGGAAGCCCGATCAGCCTCTTGACGAAGGGGACGCTCCCGCCGTCCGGGTTGCGCACGACGACGACGTCCCCCCGTCGCGGCTCGCCGGTCGTCATCAAGCGGATCTTCGAGAACGGGACGCGGATCTGGTAGGCCGACTTCCAGACGAAGACGCGGTCGCCCTCCAGGATCGTCGGCTTCATCGACCCGGTCGGGACGACGTACCAGTCGGCGAGGACCGAGCGGCCCGTCAGGATGATCGCCGCCATGAGGACGAGCTGCCTCACGTCCTTCAGGATCTGCTTGCGTTTCTCGGGCGATATGGCCATCGGCCGCGGAGTGTCGCACATTCCGTGCCGCGGGACGGCCGGGCTATCCTTCGGGCATGACGACCGGCTATACGGACGACCACGCCGCCTCGGGAACGAAGGCGGAGCTGCCGCCCCTTGAGACGTGGCCCTCGCAGTACGCGGACGACTACGAGGTGACGATCACGATCCCGGAGTTCACCTCGATCTGCCCGAAGACCGGCCTCCCCGACTTCGCCACGCTCGTCGTCACCTACGTCCCCGACGAGGCGTGCGTGGAGCTGAAGTCGTTCAAGGAGTACCTCCTCGCCTACCGGAGCCTCGGCATCTTCAACGAGAACGTCGTGAACCGCGTCCTCGCCGACCTCGTCGCGGCGACGCGGCCGAGACGGATGTCCGTGCGCGGCGTCTTTACGCCGCGCGGCGGCATCCAGACGACGATCGAGGCGCGCTGGCCGAAGCCCGCGCGACCTTGACAGCGCGCGTTCCGGAGCCCATGTTCTTTCCGGGACCCGGAAGCTCTTTCCAGCGGTAACGAGGTTCTTTCCGGGGCGACACCGGATCGGCCCCGCGAAGGAAAGACGGGCCGCGGACGCGGCTCAAAAGGAAGAGGGCGACCGTGAGTTCGGAGGACCCGACGCCCTCCCGTCCCGTCCCGGCCGGCATGATCAACCGGCCGGGATTCTCGTTTTCAGGCCTTCCGTTTCCAGGTTCTCCGTATCAGCGCGGAGCCGGGGCGGCGGGACGCGCGGGAGCGGCCGCGCCCGGGAACCGGAAGGTCCCGTCGGGCTGCATGCGCCGGTAGAGCGCCATGACGTTCGCGTTGTCGCCGGTGAGCGGGCAGTAGTCGCCGATCTTCCTGAGTGAGAGCTCCGCGGCCACGCGCGCCTCGGGGGAGTCCTTCACCTTCTGCTCGGCGACGAAGCGGAGGACCCGCTCGATGTAGGCTCGGCTCTTCTCGATCTCGTCGGCGACGGCCTTCGTCGCGTCGCCGCGCGTGGGGACGATCCCGACGGCGCCGAGAGACTGGATCCGACCGATCATCTCGAGCCAGGCGTTCGGGTCGGAGACGGGGTTCGTCAGGTTCGGGCATCGTCCCGGCGTGACCAGGTCCCCGGCCCAGACGAGGCCGCTGTCGTTGTTGTAGACGACGAGGTCGAACTCCGAGTGGGCGCGCCCCGGCGCTGCGACGAGCTCGAAGCGGCGCCCCCCGGCATTCAGGACGGTGTGGTCCGCCACGCCGACGATCGTCGGCTTCTTCTGCCCCGGCTCGGCCCGCAGGACGCCTGCGGAGAGCGGGTCGAGCGCGCGGGCGTGGACGAAGATCGTCGCGTCGGTCGGGAGGAAGGCCGCGATCCCGCCGTTCGAGTCGACGTCCGTCTGCGTCATGACGATCCAGCGGACCGGCTTCCCCTTCGTCTTCTCCGCGATCTGCGCCTTCAGGTTCTCGCCGTCCTGCTTCGTCCACCCGGTGTCGATGACGAGGACCCCGTCCCCCGTGTCGATGAACGAGAGGTTCGTGTAGCCGAAGCGGCCGTACCAGGTGAAGGCGTTGTACTGCCCCACCTGGAACGCGGGAACGTCCTTCGGCAGCGGCGGCGGCCCGGACGGCGCGCCGGCGGCCTGGGCGAGCCCGAGCTGGGCCGGAACGGCGACGAGGAGGAGCAGGGCGAGGAGGGCGAGGCGGGACTTCGTCATCTTGGCTCCGGCGCTCCGGAGGCCGCACGGACGTCGGAAGGTCCGCCCGGCTCGCCGGAAGCGTGTAGGGGGCCTCCCGTTTCGGAGGCCGCGCCGTCGGCGCGCACTCCGGGAGAGGCGTGGCGGGTCACGTGAGCCGCCCGGTGGCGGGCCGCGTCGAGGAACGCGGTGAAAAGGGCCTTCTGGGCCGGCCTATCGACGAGGTTCTCCGGGT
>JAGOBQ010000306.1 GCA_017999215.1 Thermoanaerobaculia bacterium | reverse complement strand
ATCCGAGACCGTGAGCCTGCGCCTTTTCGATACTGCGGCCCGTTCCCTGGTCGATTTCCAGCCACTCGTCCCCGGGCGGATCGGCCTCTACACCTGCGGCCCGACGGTCTACAACCGCGTCCACATCGGGAACCTCCGGACGTTCGTCTGGGAGGACGTGATGTGCCGGGCCTTCCGGAGCCTCGGCTTCTCGGTGACTCAGGTAATGAACCTGACGGACATCGACGACAAGACGATCCGCGGCGCCCTCGCCGAGGGGCTCCCGCTCCGGGAGTTCACCGACCGGCACATCGCCACCTTCTTCGAGGACCTGAAGACCCTGAACGTGATCCCGGCCGCGGTCTACCCGCGCGCGACGGACCACGTCCCCGAGATGGTCGAGATCGTGAAGAAGCTGACCGAGCGCGGCCACACCTACGAGAGCGACGGCTCCATCTGGTTCCGGATCGCCTCGTTCCCCGCGTACGGGAAGCTCTCGCGCGTCGATCTCTCCTCGATGAAGCGCGGCGCCCGCGTCGCCGACGACGAGTACGAGAAGGAGGACGTCCGCGACTTCGCCGTCTGGAAGGGGGCGAAGGAGGGCGAGCCCGAGTCGGCGCTCTGGGAGACGGAGCTCGGAAAGGGGCGGCCCGGCTGGCACCTCGAGTGCTCGGCGATGTCGATGAAGTACCTCGGCGAAACGCTCGACATCCACACCGGGGCCGTCGACAACGTCTTCCCGCACCACGAGAACGAGGTCGCGCAGAGCGAAGGCGCGACGGGGAAGACCTTCGTCCGCTTCTGGCTCCACGCCGAGCACCTCATCGTCGACGGCGAGAAGATGGCGAAGTCGAAGGGGAACTTCTACACGCTCCCCGACGTCCTCGCCCGCGGCTTCTCGCCGCGCGCGGTCCGCTACCTCCTCCTCTCGGTGCCGTACCGCCAGAAGCTCAACTTCACGTTCGACGCGCTCCGCGGCGCCGTCTCGGCCCTCGAGCGGCTCGAGTCGCTCGAGACGCGGCTCGGCGAGCGGGCCGGCGCGGCCGGGGCGGACGGCGCCTCCGAGGCGTTCCGCGGGCGCGTCGAGGAGGCGAGGCGCGCCGTGCGGGCCGCGTGGGAGGACGACCTCAACAGCGCGGCCGCCCTCGGCGCCCTCTTCGCGTTCGTGAAGGAAGCGAACACCGCGCTCGAGGGGGGGCAGCTCGACCCGGCCGACGCGGCGGCGGCGCGCGCCCTCCTCCGGGAGGTCGACGGCGTCCTCGGCGTCCTCGCCCCGGCGGAGGATGACTCGCTCGAGGCCGAGGTCGAGGCGAAGATCGCGGCCCGGCAGGACGCCCGGAAGCGGCGCGACTTTGCCGCTTCCGACGCGATCCGCGACGAGCTCGCCGCCCGCGGGATCCTCCTCGAGGACACCCCGCAGGGAGTTCGCTGGCGGCGGAAGAGTTGACAGGGTCCGGGGCCTTCCCCCACTATCCGCCCCCGATGACGTTCGCCCCGGTCCTCTGGCACTGGCATCACTCATAGCGACGGCGAGCGCCACACGCTCGTCGGACGTGAGTCGTCCGAGGGCGCGGGATAGAGAAGAGAAACCGCAGAGACCCCCTCGGACGACCGAGGGGGTTTCGTTTTGGCTCTCACGGCGGAAAAGACGCTCCTCGTCGCTTCGGCCGGCCGGCCGACGAACGCGGCGCTTGCCGCGGCGGCGTCGCTCCTCGACCCGCGTCTCCCGGCGGTCGAGCTGAGGCTCGACGCGCTCGGGGAGAAGCCCGACTTCCCGGCCCTCCGGCGGGCGTTCGCGGGGCGGACCCTCCTCGCGACGCTCCGCTCCCGGACCGAGGGAGGGCGCTTCGACGGGACGGCTTCGGAGGCCGCCGAGGTCCTCGGCGCCGCGCTCGACGCCGGATTCGACCTCGTCGACGTCGAGCTCGCGCTCGGCGGCATCGGCCTCCTCGGCCTCCCGCGGGAGAAGGTCGTCGTCTCGTCCCACGACTTCGACCGGACGCCGGACGACCTCGAGGAGCGCGCCGCCCGGCTCGAGGAGACGGGAGCCCGCTTCGCGAAGCTCGTCGTGACGGCGGCGGGCCTCGACGACGCGCTGCGGATCCTGCAGCTCCAGGCCGCGCACGGGCGGGAAGGGCGCCTCGCGGCGTTCGGCATGGGCGAGGCGGGTCTCGTCACGCGAGCCCTCTCGCCGTACCTCGGCGCGTCCCTCTCGTTCGGCGCCGCGCTCGCGGACGAGGCGACGGCGCCGGGACAGCTCCCGGCCGTCGACCTCCTCGACGTCTACGCCGTCGGCCGCTCCCGCCGGGTCGAGGCGCTCTTCGCCCTCCTCGGCGGGCGGGTCTCCCACTCCCTCTCCCCGGCGATCCACAACGCCCTCTTCGAGGAGCTCGCGCTCCCGAGCCTCTACGTTCCGGTCGCCCTCGCCTCGCTCGCGAGCGAGGTCGGCCCCCTGCGCGACGCGTTCGACGAGCTCGGCGTTCCGCTCCGCGGCGCGTCGGTGACCGTGCCGTTCAAAGAGGAAGCCGCCGCGCTCGCGGGCGCGCCGGGCGAGGCGCGCAACACGCTCCTGTTCGGCGGAGGCGGATCCGTGGCGTCGGCGAACACCGATCGCGAGGCGCTCCTCGCCGCGATTCCCGCGGCGCCGGTGGACGGGGCGGCCCTCGTCCTCGGAGCGGGCGGAATGGCGCGCTCCGCCGTCGAGGCGCTCGTCGCGCGAGGCTGGCGGGTCGACGTGGCGGCCCGGACGGCCTCGCGGGCGGCGGCGGTCGCCGCTTCCCGCGGCGCACGCGCCGTCGCGGGCCCGACCGCCGCCGGGGTCCCCTACGCCGTCGTCGTGAACGCGACGCCGCTCGGTCTCGACGCTTCGGACCCGCTCCCGTGCCCCGGCACGCTCCTCGGCCCGGGCGTCCTCGCGGTCGACGCCCCCTATCGTCCGGGAGGGACGGCCTTCGCGCGCCTCGCGCTCCGGCGCGGCGCCCGGCTCGTCGACGGCTTCACGCTCCTCCTCTCGCAGGCCGCAGGCCAGGCGGCGCTCTTCACGGGGCGCCCGGCCACCGCGGAGTCGCTCGCCGCGCGGCTCCCCTCACGCCTCTCCACCCTCTTCGAGGTCTCCCGATGAACGTTCCCTCCCCGAACCTGCCGCGGGGCGTCCAGGCCCTCCTCTTCGAGTCCGCCGAGCGCCGTCGCCGGCTCGAGGACGCCGTCGTCCGCGTCCTCGCCGACGCCGGCTTCCGCGAGACGGTCCTCCCGGTCCTCGATTTCTCGGCGCCGTACGACGGCGTCACGGCCGAGGGGGACGAGCGGCTCTACCGCTTCGTCGACCGCGGGGGAGAGCTCCTGGCCCTCCGCGCCGACTTCACCCCGATGGCGGCGCGCGTCGTCGCGCCGCGACTCGCGGGGCTCCCGATGCCGGTCGCGCTCTTCTACCGTGGCGACGTCGTCCGCGACGAGCCGTCCGGCGTCGGCCGGCCCCGCGAGTTCGCCCAGGTCGGCGCGGAGCTCTACGGCGACGCCTCGTTCGAGGCCGACCTGCGGATGCTGCGGACTCTCCTCGGCGCCGCGGACGGGATTCCGGCGACGCGCCTCGTCCTGACGCTCGGCTGGGCGGGGCTCCTGCCGGCGCTCCTCTCCGCCGTCGCCCCGGGCCTCGTCGCCCGCAAGCGGAGCACGCTCGACGCGGCCCTCGCCGACGCCCGGGCGCGCCGCGTCGGAAAGCTCTCCGAGCGGCTTCGGGCGGCGGGCGCGACGGCGGCCGCGGCCGACGAGGTCGGCGCGGCCCTCCTCGCGGGGTTCGACCCGGAGTCGGCCCTCTTCCGGCTCCCCGTGCTCGCCGAAGCGGCGCGCTCCCTCGCGGCCGCCGCGCGGACCGCGCGGGAGGACCGGCCGGGACTCGAGGTCGTCGTGGACCTCGCCGGGGCCCCCGCCGCGCCCTACTACACGGGCCTGACGTTCGCTCTCGACGCGGCGGGGGGCGGCGGAAGCCTGGCCGCCGGCGGCCGCTACGACGGCCTCCTCGGCCGCTTCGGACCGCCGGCCCCGGCCGTCGGCTTCTGCGTCGGCCTCGAGGCGCTTGCCTCGGCGGTGGAAGCCGCGGAGGAAGCGCCGGCCGCGCCCCGTCCCTTCCGGATCGCGACGGGGAAGGGGCGCCTCCTCGGGAAGACGCTCGACCTCCTCCGCGCCGCGGGGGTCGACTTCCCCGACGGGGACGGCCGGCGGCTCCTCCTTCCCGACCGGAGCGGCCGCTTCGAGCTCCTCCTCCTCAAGGACGACGACGTCCCGACGTACGTCGCGTTCGGCGGCGCCGACGCGGGCGTCGTCGGGAGCGACCGGATCGGGGAGTCGGGCGAGGAGGTCTGCGAGCCGCTCGAGCTGCCGTACGGCGCCTGCCGTCTCTCGCTCATCGGGCGCGCGGGAGAGGAGTTCCGCCCGAACGGGCGCCCCGTCCGCGTCGGGACGAAGTACCAGAGGCTCGCGGCGCGCTTCTTCGACGGTCGGAAGATCCCGCACGAGGTCGTCCCGCTCGCCGGCTCGGTCGAGCTCGCGGTCGCGCTCCGGCTGACCGACGTCGTCGTCGACCTGATCGAGACCGGCTCGACGATGGCCGCGCACGGCCTCGCCGAGATCGAGACGATCCTCCCGAGCCGCGCGACGTTCGTCGTCGGTCCGCGGGCGCTCGTCGAGCGCCGCGCCGAGGTCGCCGCGCTCGTCACCCGCCTCGCGGCGAAGGTGGAGGCTTCGTGCTGAAGGTCGCCGCCTCCGGCGGCCGCGAGGGGAAGGCGCTCCTCGCGCGCCTCTCCGCCCGCCGCTCCGCGCCCGATTTCGGGACGCTCCGCGAGGCGCTCCCGATCGTCGAGTCGGTCCTCGCGGGGGGCGCTCCCGCGCTCGCCCGCTTCGTCCGCGACCTCGACGGCGAAGCGATCCCCGCGAAGGGGCTCCTCGTTTCGCCGCCGAGGGAGCGGACGGTCGACCCGGCGTTCGTCGCGGCCTTCCGCCTCGCGCGGAAGAGGCTCGAGGCGTATCACCGGCGGCAGCTGCCGAAGGGCTTCGCCTTCCGCGACCCCCTCGGCGTCTCGTTCGTCGAGACGCCGGTGCCGCACGAGTCCGTCGGCGTCTACGTCCCCGGCGGGCGCGCGTTCTACCCGTCGTCCCTCCTGATGGGCGTCGTCCCGGCGCGCGTCGCGGGCGTGAAGCGGGTCGTCGTCGCGACGCCGCCGCGCGCCTTCCGGGGGAGCCGCGAGCTCCGCTGGGCCCTCGGCGAGCTCGGCGCCGACGCCGTCCTCCTCGCGGGGGGCGCGCACGCGATCGCGGGGCTCGTCTCGGTCGCCGGCTGCACGAAGGTCGTCGGTCCGGGGAACCGGTGGGTCGCGGCGGCCAAGCACCTCGTCTCGGGGGTCGTCTCCGTCGACCTGCCGGCCGGGCCGTCCGAGGTGCTGATCCTCGCGACGGGAGGGGCCGACCCGGCGCGCGTCGCGGCCGACCTCCTCGCCCAGGCCGAGCACGACCCCGACGCCGTCTGCCTCCTCTTCACCGACCGGCGCGGCCTCGCCGTCGCGACGGCGCAGGAGGTCGAGCGGCAGCTTCCGAGCCTCCCCACGGCGGAGACGGCGAGGACCTCGCTCGCGGCGAACGGCTTCGCGCTCGTCTTCCCGACGCTCGAGGCGGCGGCGAAG
>JAGOBQ010000305.1 GCA_017999215.1 Thermoanaerobaculia bacterium | reverse complement strand
TGCGCATCGGCGCGGCCGCGACCCACTTCCTGCGCGAGGAGCTCCACCGCCTGGCCGACTTCATGGTCCCCGCCCGCGTCCACGCGACGGTGCCGGTGATGGCCGACGGCGGCCTGCCGGGCAAGGGGGCCGCGGCGAACCTGGACGACGAGAGCTGGCAGACCTTCGCCCGCGAGTTCGTCAACGCCCCGGCCGAGAAGCCGAAGGCCTGATCCTCCGCCCCTGCCTGCCCCGGTTCCCGGGCCCCGGTCGCCGTAAGGCGCCGGGGCCCTTCGGTTCTCGGGAGGAAGGCCCGCCTCTACGCGCTCCCGAGCGCTGCCGCCACGAGCGCCCGCGCCTCCTCCTGGATCCGTCGCAGGTGCTCGCGGCCGAGGAAGCTCTCCGCGTAGATCTTGTAGACGTCCTCGGTCCCCGAGGGACGCGCCGCGAACCAGCCGTCCTTCGTCGCGACCTTCAGGCCGCCGATCGAGGCGCCGTTGCCCGAAGCCTTCGTCAGGATCGCCGTGATCGACGCCCCCGCGAGCTCCTTCGCCCTCACGTCTTCCGGTGAGAGCTTCCCGAGCCGTGCCTTCTGGTCGGGTGTCGCCGGCGCGTCGACCCGCTCGTAGACCGGCTCGCCGTGCCGCGCCGTCAGCTCGCGGTAAAGCTCGGAGGGGTCCTTCCCGAGGACGGCGGTGATCTCCGCGGCGAGGAGGCCGAGGATCATCCCGTCCTTGTCGGTCGTCCACGTCGTCCCGTCTCGCCGGAGGAACGAGGCCCCCGCGCTCTCCTCGCCGCCGAAGCCGAGGTCGCCCGAGAGAAGGCCGGGGACGAACCACTTGAAGCCGACCGGCACCTCGACGAGCTTCCGCCCGAGACCGGCGGCGACGCGGTCGATCAGGCTCGAGGAGACGAGCGTCTTGCCGATCGCGGCGTCCTTCCGCCAGCCGGGGCGCTGCCCGAAGAGGTAGTGGATCGCGGCGGCGAGGTAGTGGTTCGGGTTCATGAGCCCGGCGGGGGTGACGATGCCGTGGCGGTCGGCGTCGGCGTCGTTGCCGACGGCGACCCGGTAGCGGTCGCGGATCGCGATGAGCGAGGCCATCGCCGAGGGCGAGGAGCAGTCCATCCGGATCCGGCCGTCCCAGTCGAGCGTCATGAACGAGAAGGCCGGGTCGACGCGCGGGTTGACGACCGTCAGGTCGAGCCTCCAGCGCTCGGCGATCCGTGCCCAGAAGTCGACCGACGCGCCGCCGAGCGGGTCGACGCCGACCTTCACGCCCGCAGAGCGGATCGCCTCGACGTCGACGACCGAGGCGAGGTCGTCGACGTAGGCCGTCAGGTAGTCGTGCGCGACGGTCGTCGCCGCCTTCCGCGCGCGGGGGAACGGGACGCGCTTCACGCCGTCGAGCCCCGAGGCGAGAAGGGCGTTCGCGCGCTCCTCGATCGCCTTCGTCGCGTCGGTGTCGGCCGGCCCGCCGTGCGGCGGGTTGTACTTGAAACCGCCGTCCTCGGGCGGGTTGTGAGACGGCGAGATGACGATGCCGTCGGCGCGGGGGCCGTCGTGGTCGCGGTTCCAGACGAGGATCGCGTGGGAGACGACGGGCGTGGGCGTGTAGCCGTCGGCGGCGTCGACGCGCACCGTGACGCCGTTCCCGGCGAGCACCTCGAGCGCCGTCCGGAACGCGGGCTCGGAGAGGGCGTGCGTGTCCTGCCCGAGGAAGAGGGGCCCCGTCGCGCCGTGAGACGCCCGGTACTCGCAGATCGCCTGCGTCGTCGCGAGGATGTGCGCCTCGTTGAAGCTCGACTTCAGAGACGATCCCCGGTGCCCCGACGTCCCGAACGCGACGCGCTGGGAGCGCTCGCCGGGGTCGGGGCGCTCCGTGTAGTAGGAGGCGAGGAGACGGGGGACGTGGACGAGGTCGGCGGCCTCGGCGGGCTTCCCGGCGCGCGGGTGGCTCATTCGGATCCTCCGCCGGGCACCGTAGGCGCCCGGACGGAGAGAGTCAACGGGACGAAAGGCCCGCGGCCTACTCGCCCCCGATCCGGAACTGCCTCGAGATGTTGAAGCCGAGGCGGAGGTTCGACTCCATCACCCCGCCGGCGTAGTCGCCCGCCAGCGTCTGGTCGACCGTCGACGCGGCGGAGTTCCCGATCCAGACGAGGAAGCGGTGGCGGTAGACCGACTTCTCGAGGCCGAACGACCACTGCCCTTTCGAGCCGTCGAGGTCCCGGTTGCGGAAGACGTACTCGCCCGTCGCGAGGAAGCCCCTCCCGAGGCGGACCTGGAGCGCCAGCGGCACGTTGAAGACGTCCTCGAAGAGGGGCGTGTTCGAGGCGTACGAGGGGGCCGCGGCGACGGTGACGCGGTTCGCGACGGTCCACGCCACGAGGAGCTGGCCGAACCCGCCGGCCTTCCGCTCGATGTCGTACTTCGTCATCCAGCTCGCGCCGGCGCGCACGGCGACGCCGAGAGGCCTCGCCTCCGTCGGCTCGAGGAGGGCGACCTTCGCGGCGAGCTCGTAGTCGCCGCCGGAGGAGGCGCGGTAGACCTCGGCCGCGACGCGACGCACCGGGACCCAGGAGAGGCCGATCCCGATGTTCGCGCCGTTGTCGAGGCCGAAGAGGTCGTTGCCGCCGGCCTCGTTCACGGGCTGGTTGAATCGGTGCGTGAAGAGCGTCTCGAGGATCCCCGGGTCGTTCACGAGCGGGGAGTGCGTCGTCAGGAACCGCATTCCGTAGCCCGGGTCCCAGGCGGGCGCCTCCTGCGAAGCGGCCGGCGGGACGGCGAGGAGAAGGAGGGCGAGGAGCGGCGCGTTTCTCTTCATGGGGGACCTCAGTCGTTCGGAGCGCCGCGCCGGATCCAGTCGACGACGAGCTGCTCCCGGTCGGAGGAGAGGTAGGGGCCGCCGAGGGGCATCCGGCTTCCGGTGATCGTGGCGTCCCCCCGGAGCTTCGAGACGAGGTACGAGCCCGCGACGTCGCCCGGCGCGACGCGCAGGCGCGAGGAGCCGACGGCGGCGACTCCGACGACCTGGGCATACGCGCTTCCCGCGCTCAGGTTCATTCCCTGCGCGGGGGCCGCGCCGGCATGGCATCCCGAGAGGGCGCACGAGGGCGTGAAGACCTCGGCCTGCACCCTCGAGAACGTCGCGTTCGGGTTGGGAGGGTCGTCGACCGGCTCCGTCGGGCTCTTGCGCGTGCCGCACGCGAGAGCCGCGACGGCCGCGAAGACGACGAGCGGAGCGAGCCGATGAAGTCGGGCTCGAGCGGACATGACGCATCTCCTTTCGGGTGGGCCGATTCTTGGGAGGGAGCGCGCGCGCCGCCCGTGACCCGGATCACGACGTCGCGGGATTCCCGCCCCGGGCGTGCGGAGAGCGGGGCGCGACGCGCGACACTCCCGGCGAAGGGAGAGATCGCGAATGTCGAGAAAGACCGGAATCGCCGCTGCCGTGCTCGGTGCCTGCCTCCTGGCGGGGCCGATGCGGGCCGAAGGGCCGGGGCGCTCGTCGACCTGGGAGGCCTACTGCACCGTCTGCCACGGGTCGGACGGGAAGTCCAACACCGAGGAAGGGAAGAAGCGGAACGCGCGCGACCTGACCGATCCGCGGTGGCTCGCCTCGGTCTCCGACTCGCGCCTCGAGGGATCGATCCGCCGTGGACGGGACAAGATGCCCGCGTTCGGCCGGAAGCTCAGCAACGAGCAGATCAAGGCCCTCGTCGCCGAGGTCCGGGCCCTCACCCCGAAGTAGCGGAGGGCCCGGACCGGCATGTCAGCGCTCGCCGGCGGCGGCCTCGTCGGCGGGGGGCGGCGGGTTGTGGACCATCGTCCCGCCCACGTGTCCCGTCGCCCCGACGAGGGCGCTTGCCAGGACGGCCGCAAGGAGCGCCAGCGTCGGGGGCGCGTCGCGCCTGCGGGCGCGGAGGACGAGCGCGAGCGCGACCGCCGCCGTCGCGACGGAGGCGAGGCCGAGGAGGGCGTGCCTCTGCGCGAGCCCCTCGACCGCCTTCGGCCCGGGCAGCGGACCCCAGCCCCCGGCGAGGTAGGCGAGCGTGTCCGCCCAGAGCCAGCCCGTCACCGCCGCCACGAGGCCGCCGGCCACGGCGACGGCGAGGAGGAGCGCGGCGGCCGAGAGCGACGCGGCGCGGGCCCCCGGGCGGACGTGAGCGAGCGCGAGCGCTCCGGCGGCGAAGAACGCCGCGGCGATCGGGAAGTGGATGACGGCGGGGTGGAGCGGAAGCGACGGGTCCATGGAGGTCCTCCTTGGTGATCATCGCGGAACGGAGGCGGAACGCTCCCGACGAGGCCGGGGCCGCGCGGTGAGCGAGCTCGCTCCGTTCTCGGCTGAAGAGGCGATGCGGCGGCTCGGGGAGCCCGCCGTCGCGGCCGCGGGCCTCGCGGCCCTGGCCGCGCTGCGGGACGGCACCGCCGCGCCGCTCGGGGCCTTCGCCGAGGACGACGCGCGGGCGCGGACGGCGGCCTTCGCGGCGTCGCTGCAGGGGCTCGGGCCGCGCCTCGCCCGGCTCCCCGACGTCGCGGTCCTCGCGCCGTCGCTCCGCGACCACCTCGCGGAAGAGGGGGAGAGGTGCGCGGAGCGCGGCGAGAGAGTCCTCGGGCTCCTCGCGAGCATCGAGGAGATCCTCTCGTCGTCGGGCCTGCGGGCGGTTCCGCTGAAGGGGGCGGCGCTCGTCCTCGGGAAGGAGATCCCGGCGGGACTGCGGCCCATGGCCGACCTCGACCTCCTCTTCGACTCGGAGGCCGACCTGCGGGCGGCGGCGGCGAGGATCGGCGAGGCGCTCGGGTACGCGCCGCTCTGGAATACGAGGCGGCACCTCGTCCTCGCCGAGCGCGAGGAGCGCGTCCCGTTCCCCGCCTGCGAGCACCCGGGAAACCCGCTCCGCATCGAGCTCCACCGCTCGTTCCGGCTGGAGGTCCTCGGGAGCGTCCTCGACGCGACGGACGCGCTCCGGCGCGGCGCGGCCGCCGCGGGAAGCTGGGCCCTCCCCTCGCGGGACGCGCTCCTTCGCCACCTCCTCTTCCACGCGGCCGAGGACTTCGCGGCGAAGGGGTTGCGCGGAGTACAGGCGTTCGACTTCGTCGTCCTTGCCCGGGGGAACGGGCCGCTCCCGATCCCCGATCTCGCGCGCGGGGAGAGGGGCCCGGTCGCGCTCGCCGCGCGCGCCGTGGAGCGGCTCTTCCCGGCGACGTTCGATGCCGGCTCGCTCGAACGGGTCGCGCGCGGCGTCTCGTCGCGCGTCCTCGAGCGCGCGGCGGAGCTCCCGGTCCTCCGCCACGCGCGGCCGGAGCGGGGCTGGACTTCGACGGCCCTCGGGCTCACCGACGGGACGCTCCGCGCGGCGCGCTTCCTCTTCCGGACGCTTCTTCCGCCGCTCGACGAGGTGCGGGCGAACGTCGCGCCGGACGCTTCGGGCGCACGGCTCGCGGCGGCGTGGGCGAGCGTCCTCAAGCGGCGACTCTCTTCGGCCGCCCGGCGGCTCGCGCGGCGATGACCTCGTCGTAGAGCGCCGCGAAGCGCTCCGCGCCCACCGACGCCCGGTTCTCCCACGCCCAGGCGCGCGCGGCCGCTCCCATCGCGAGGCGCCGCGCCACGTCCGCGAGGAGGGCCGCCGCGCCGTCGGCCAGCGCCGCGTCGTCGCCGACCGGGACCGCG
>JAGOBQ010000016.1 GCA_017999215.1 Thermoanaerobaculia bacterium | reverse complement strand
CCGCCCTCATGAGCGCGCGCCTCTGGCGCGCGGGCTGTGATGAAGACGGGAGAGGGGAGGGAGGAGACAGTCGGAGACATGAAACGGGGGCCGCCAGGCCCCCGTTTCGCGTCCTCCGGAGGAACGAGGGATCAGGCGATCGACTTCAGGAACTCGGCGTTCGTCTTCGTCCGGGTCAGCTTCGAGAGGAGGAGCTCCATCGCGTCCATCGGCTTGACCGACGAGAGCGCCCGCCGGAGCTTGTGGATCTTCGGGAGCTCCTCGGCCGTGTAGAGCTTCTCTTCCTTGCGCGTGCCGGAGGCGGGGATGTTGATGCACGGGAAGACGCGCCGGTCGAAGAGGCCGCGGTCGAGGATGATCTCGCAGTTCCCCGTCCCCTTGAACTCCTCGAAGATGACGTCGTCCATCCGGCTGCCGGTGTCGACGAGGCAGGTCGCGATGATCGTCAGCGAGCCGCCGTCCTCGTGGTTGCGCGCGCCGCCGAAGAAGCGCCGCGGCTTCTCCATCGTCCGCGCGTCGATGCCGCCCGAGAGGATCTTGCCGCTCCCGCGCTGCTCGTTGTTGTAGGCGCGGCTCATCCGGGTGAGCGAGTCGCAGAAGATGACGACGTCCTTGCCGATCTCGACGAGGCGCTTCGCCCGCTCGAACGTCGCCTCGGCGACGGCGATGTGGTGTGCGGCGTTCATGTCGGCGGACGAGGCGATGACCTGGCCCGTGATGCCCCGCTGCATGTCGGTGACCTCTTCCGGCCGCTCGTCGACGAGCAGCATGAAGATGATCACGTCGGGGTCGTTCTTCGCGATGGCGTTCGCCATCGTCTTCAGGAGGAACGTCTTCCCCGCCTTCGGCGGCGCCACGATCAGGCAGCGCTGGCCGCGGCCGAGCGGGACGACGAGATCGAGGACGCGGCCCGAGTTCTCGTCGGCGGAGGTCTCCATCCGGAGGCGCCGGTTCGGGTCGATGGAGATCCCCTTGTGGAACTGGACGTACTTCGAGCGGTACTCGGCGGGCGTCATCCCCTCGATCGAGAGGATCTTCTGGACCATCGGCCCCTTCGGGCCGCGGGCGAGGGCCTCGGCCTCGATGAGGAGGCCGTCCTCGAGGTCCTCCGCCTCGACGAGGTACTTCGGGAGGAAGGGGTCCCCTTTCTCCGCGAAGAACGTCTCGTTCGAGACGACGAGGCCGGAGTGGTCTCCGTGGAGCTTGACGAGCCCGCGAACGGTGACCGGAGCGGCCGCCTGGGCGGCCGGCTCGCGGCGCGGCGCCCCTTCTCCGGGAGCCTCGGCCCCACCGGGGCCGGCCTCCGCGCCCGTCCCCTTGTTGCGGCCCCTGCGCCGCCGGCGGCGACGCCGCTTGCGCGACGGCTCTCCGGGAGCGGCCCCGCCTTCGGGCGAGACGGCCTCGGACTCGACGTCGCCCTCCTCGAAGGCCTCTCCGTCGTCTTCTCCCTCCGGGAGCTCCTCGACGGACGGGCTGTCGATGGGCGGCAGGACCGCTTCTACGCGCTCTTTCGGGTCGAATTCGTCCAAGCTGACCTCCGGAACGGGCGTTTCGCGGCCGTTCCGTTTCCTGCGGGCCCTCCACGCGAGCGCTCAGCTCGGGCGGATGGCATTTCCTACTCGGTCCGAGTGGGGAGGGCGGGTCGTGATCCTCGCGACTCCCACGCCCGGCGCCCCGTTCACGCCACCCGCTTCCGCAGGGCCGCGCCGCGCCGGGCCAGACGCTCAGCATGCTATGCCGGAACGGAACCGCCCGTCAATTCGGCGCTTTCAGACCCTCGAGGGGCCCGTCGGGGCGACAGAAGCGGCCCCGGGAGTCTCCGGAGCGATCCGTCCGCCCGGCGACCAGATCCCCGGAGTGCACCGCCCGCAGCGCGGGCATCGGCCGTCAGGACCGATCCGAAGCGCGACGACTCGGAATCCCCGTCGCTCGACGAGCCGCTCGGAGCAGCCGGGGCAGACCGTCGTCTCGGCGTCTCCGACGCCCCCCGGCAGGTTCCCCGCGTAGACGTATCGAAGGCCCTCGCCGCGCCCGATCTCCACGGCCCGAAGGAGCGACGCCGCGGGCGTTCCGGGAACGTCGCCCATCCGGTAGTCGGGGTGGAACGCCGTAACGTGCCACGGCAGGTCCGGAGAGAGCCCCCCGAGGAAGCGGGCGGCGTCGCGGAGCTCCTCGTCGGAGTCGTTTCGCCCCGGCACGAGGAGCGTGACCACCTCCACCCAGAAGCCGCGCGCCACGAGGCCCGCGAGCGCGTCGAGGACGACCGCCAGGCGCCCGCCGACCTCCCGGTACGTCGCCTCCCGCATTCCCTTCAGGTCGACCTTGTAGGCGTCGACGAGAGGCCGGAGGTAGTCGAGGACCTCCGGCGTCGCGTGGCCGTTCGACACGAAGCTCGTCAGCAGGCCGGCGCGGCGCGCCTCGGCGAAGACGGCCGCCGCCCACTCGGCCGTAATCAGCGGCTCGTTGTACGTCGACGTGACCACCTTCGCGCCCGCCTCGAGCGCGGCGGCCACGATCCCGCCGGGCGAAGCCGGACGCGGACGCGCCCAGGCGTCCGCCTCCGCGTCCCGCAGCGTCTGGCTGATCTCCCAGTTCTGGCAGTAGGGACAGCGGAGGTCGCAGCCGAGCATCCCGAAGGAAAGCGCCGTCGCGCCGGGGAGGACGTGAAAGAACGGCTTCTTCTCGATCGGATCGGCCGCGACCGAGGCGACGTAGCCCCACGGGGCCCGGAGCTCGCCGCCGCGGACGAAACGGACCCGGCAGACCCCCTGCCCGCCCTCGGCCAGGAGACAGCGATGCCCGCAGGCGAGGCAGCGGAGCTTCCCGCCCTCTTCCCGGACGAGCGTCGCCTTCGCCGTCAGGCCGGCGAGGCGGTCGCGAACCGAGTCGGCAGGCCTCATCGCCTCCCAATATAGGCTCTGCGGAGGCGCCGGAACGGTTCCTGCATCCGAGCCGTTAGAATGCGCCGCGTGACACGACTCTTCCGGATGGCCGCGCTCGCCGCAGGCGTCGCGATGACGGCCCTTCCCCTCTTCGCCCAGACGCCGACGCCCACTCCCACGGCGACGCCCACGCCGACGCCGATTCCCTCGACGCCGATCGAGGCGTCGGTCGCCAGTCTCGGGATCCCGAACGGCGGCCGGTACGACGCCTCGAACATGATCCTCGAGGCCGACGGCACGATCTGGACCGCCTCGGCGAACGAGAACGTCCTGGCGCGGATCTCGGCCGACGAGAAGAAAGTCCGGAAGTGGACCATGCCGCGCGACGCGGCGCCGAGCCACCTTCTGAAGGAGCCGGACGGGAAGCTCTGGATCGCCCAGCTCGGCGGCTTCCAGGTCTCCCTCTTCGACCCGCAGACGTCCGAGCTGACGGAGTGGGCCGACGGGGCCCGGCGGCCGACGGCGTTCGTCCGGAAGGGCGACGGGACGCTCTGGCTCCCCGAGACGAACGGGACGCTCGCGAACTTCAACCCCGCCACGGGGACGTTCGTCTACTGGCGGTCGACCGACGCCGCGAACCCGATCTCGAGCCTCACCTATCCTTTCCTCGACACGGACGGCTCGATCTGGTCGGCCGACTTCCTCCGCGGCGCCCTCCTGCGCTTCGCCCCGGACGGGTCGAAGGTGACCCGCTGGGCGCTCCCGGACACGACGGCCCAGCCGTCGAAGATCATCCGTGGCCCCGACGGCCACCTCTGGTTCTCCTTCTACGGAGCGGCGCAGCTCGCCCGGTTCGACCCGGCGACACGGGAGCTGAAGCGGTACGCGATCGGCGTCTTCTCCCAGCCGTTCGACATGAAGGTCTACAAGGACCGGATCGTCTACACCGAGCAGCTGATCGGCGAGGTCGGCGTCTTCGACCCGTTCGGGTCGACTCCCGGCGCGACCGACACGCTCGAGGAGAAGGAGATCCTCCTCACCCAGACGACGACGACGGTGTCGCCGACGAAGACGGTCCTCGAGACAGTCGAGCTGGACGTCGCCCCCGCGGACGCGGCCGCCGTGTCGGGCTCGGCGACTCCCGGCCTCGCCCGCTACACCGCGGTCTCGGGGGTCCCCTACGCGCTGCTCCTGGACGAGAACCGGAAACGGTTCCTCGTCGGCGCCACCGCGGAGATCGCCGAGGTCCTCCCGCCCGTCCCCGCGACCGTGGACGACCACTTCTTCCCCGCGGTCGCCTCGATCGGCGGGCGCGGCGGCGTGCGCTGGGCCACGCAGGTCGTGACGTGGAACCGCGGGAGCGCCGACACGGCCGGGGTCCGTGTCGACGCGACCGTGAACGAGCGCCTCCTCCCGACGGACTGGATCGTCGGCCTCTCTCCCACGGCGAACCTGACGATCGGTCCGGGGAAGATCGTCTCCCAGGCCGACCCGGTCGGAGCGGAGATGAAGGGCCCGGACACCTCCGGCGCGCTCCGGCTGACGTCGGGCGCGACGGCGACGCGGTTCGGGGACGTCCACTCGTGGATCCGCGTCTACCGGACGCGCGAAGACGGCGGGACGTACGGCTTCGCGCGGAACTACGTGAAGGGCGCCGAGGCCCTCGCGACCGGCGAGACCGGCTTCCTCTTCACCCCGCCCGACGGCGGATCGCGCGTCAACGCGGGCCTCCTGGTCATCGAGGGGGCCACCGGCACCGTCTCGATCGTGGACGCGGCCGGCGCTCCTCTCTCCGCACCGTTCGCGTTCCGCTGGCCGGCCGGCTACCACCTTCAGGCCTCGACGATCTTCTCCGCCTTCGGGATCCCGCCCGCGCCGTCGGCGAGGATCGTCTACACCGTGACGAAGGGGCGCGTCCTGCCGTTCGGTACCGCGATCGACGCCGTCTCGTCCGACCCCGTCGACCTCCCCTTCTTCGGTCCGAGGGGCGTCGCCACGAACCAGTGGGTCTTCGGCGTGGAGAGGGGCGGCGGTCCGCTCGGCTCGACGTCGCGCACGGACCTGCAGCTCTTCAACGGCGCCGCCGGGGATTCCGCCGTCACGCTCGTCCTCCGCGCGGCCCGCCTCGCCGCTTCGCCCGGGACCGCGCCTCCGGCGCGCGCCGTTTCCCTCACGGTCCCCGCCGGGAAGGTCGTCGCGCTGAACGACGTCGTGCAGGAGACGTTCGGCGTCGGATCGTTCGCCGGGTCGATCGACGTCGTCTCCGATCCTCCCGTCCACGCGTTCGCCCGGGTCACGGCCGAGGACGCCGCGGGCGGCCGCCACGGCTACGGGATGCCCGCCCTCAGGGCCGACTCGGCGGCCGCGGCCGGCTCGCGCGCCGTCTTCATCCAGGCGGCCGACGCCGGGTGGGACGTCATGGAGTCGGAGCTCCAGCTCTCGAACCCCACGGACTCCGCCGGCGAGGTGACGCTCCGGGCGTTCGACGCGGAAGGCGTCGCGGCGGGCGGGCCGGTCACGCTCACGCTCGGCCCGAAGGAGTCGGTGAGAGTCCCCGCGGCGTTCTACACGCTCTCCGGCTTCGGCGCGCCGATCGGCCGGATCGACGTCGTCCCCGCCGCCGGCTCGCAGCCGGTCTTCGCCCTCCTCGTCCGGCGGGACCAGAAGACCGGGGACGCCGACGCCGTCGTCCCGTACGTCGTCCCGGCGACCTGAGCGGGCCCGCCCCGATTCCGGAAACCCCGGGCCCCCTCGTTCCCGAGGGGGCCTTTTTCGTGTCCGCCCGGCTCGCTAGCGGGGCGCCGGCGCGCCGGCCGCTGCCGGCGGCGCCCACGTCGTCTCCGGAGCGAGGACCCAGTTCCGGTCCGTCACCGGATGGATCGTCCCGGCGCTCCGGAGCCGGTCGACGAGAAGCTCGCGCACCTCGTCGTTGTAGGCCCGGACGACCCGGGCTCCCCGGAGCGCCGCGTAGCCTCCCGAGCCCTGGGCGCGGTAGCTGTTCACCGCGAGGGTGAAGACGTCCTCGTCCCGGACCTCGCGGCCGCGGTACCGCAGCTCGCGGACCCGTCGACCGGCGGGCGCCGTCGGGTCGATCCGGTAGCTCGCCCCCTGGACGACGTCGAAGTTGTAGGGCCGCATCCCGGCCCGGGGCGTCAGGAGGAGGCGCCCGTCCTTCCACTCGGCTGACTCGTAGAACGTCGCAGCGTGCTCGAGGAGCGCCCGGAGGCGCGCCCCGTCGACCTCGACGACGACGAGCTGGTTCTCGAAGGGGTAGACGGAGTAGACGTCCCGGACCGTGACCGGCCCTTCCTTCCAGCCGTCGTGACGGAACGGAAGGAGCGACGTCATCGAGAGCTGCGCGCCCGTCGCGGCGAGCTGCGTCTCGTTGATCAGGTCGAGGAGGGCGGAGTCCTCGAGGCGGGCCCGATCCGCCGGAAAGGGGCCGGTGGCGGCGGCGATCGGCTCGTCGAGGTACGCCAGCGCCCGCTCGTGGTGCGGGCGCACGATCCCGGCGACCTCGGGGTCCACCGCGATCGCCCCGTCCGACGGGAGGAGCTCTCCCGTCGCCGCGACGACCTTCGCGCCGCGCTTCGCCCGCTCGACGACGAGGTCTACCCGGGCGAGGACCTCGCCCCAGCGGCCCGGCTGCGTCACGGGAACGCCGTGGACGCGCGTGAGCGGGAGGCGCCGGTGCGAGTGCCCGGTGAGGATCAGGTCGATCCCCGGAACGGACTTCGCGAGGCGGACGACGTGGTTCTCGTAGTCGGTCCCGTTGGCCTCCCCCGTCGCGGGGTCGACCTCGAGGCCGCTGTGGATCAGGACGACGACGACGTCGCACCGCTCCGGTCCGCGGAGGAGCGGGACGAGCCTCTCCGCGGTCTCGACCGGGTTCTCCCACCTCAGGCCCGGCCGGTTCGCCTCCGGCTCCCAGCCGGGGATGTTCGGCGTCGTCAGCCCGAGGACTCCGACGCGGACGCCTCCGAGCGTCTTCACGACGTACTCGGGGAACGCGGCGCTTCCGTCGGCGGCGTTCCGGGTGTTCGCCGAGAGCCACGGGAAGGACGAGTCCTTCCGAGCACGGTGAAGCACCTCGAGGCCGAAGTTGAACTCGTGGTTGCCCACGGCCATGGCGTCGTAGCGGAGGGCGTTCATCGCGGCCGCCATGAAGTGCGGCCCCCCCTTCGGGCGGCGGGCCTCGAGCCAGCCCGCCGGCGCCCCCTGGATCGTGTCTCCGCCGTCGAGGAGGAGGACGTGCTTCGAGCTTCTCCGGATCTCGCGCACGCGCGTCGCGACGCGGGCGAGCCCCCAGTCGGCCGCCTCGCCGCGCGCGTAGTTCCACGGGAGGATGTTCGCGTGGAGGTCGGAGGTCTGGAGGACCGTGATCGTGACGCGCTCCGCCGCGAGGGCGGGGAGGGCGAGGACGAAGGCCAGGAGGAGGAGGAACGGACGGCGGCTTCTCACGCGCGGCGGAGTCTTCCACCCGCTCCGGCCGGAATCAAGGCGCGCCGGCCGCCGCCCGGCGGTATCCTCCGCCCGCATGCCCGCCCGCCCGAAGCCGAAGCCTGCGCCCGCCTCCGAGGTCCTCTCCCGCCTCCGCACCGCGTTCCCCGGAGCGGACTGCTCGCTCGACCACGCGGACGCCTTCCAGCTCCTCGTCTCGACGATCCTCTCGGCGCAGTGCACCGACGCCCGGGTCAACTCCGTGACACCGGCTCTCTTCCGCAGGCTCCCGACGCCCGCCGCGATGGCCGCGGCCGGCCCCGAGCTCGAGGAGCTCATCCGCTCCACGGGCTTCTTCAACGCGAAGGCGCGCTCCCTCCGCGGCGCCTGCCGCGCGATCGTCGAGGAGCACGGCGGGATGGTGCCGCGGACGATGGAGGCGCTGAACGCGCTCCCGGGCGTGGGGCGGAAGACCGCGAACGTCGTCCTCGGGAACGCGTTCGGCGCGCCCGACGGGGTCGTCGTCGACACGCACGTCGGCCGCCTCGCCCGGCGGCTCGGCTGGTCGGGCGCCGCGGACCCGGAAAGGGTCGAGCGCGACCTCAACGCGCTCCTGCCGCGCGGGGAGTGGGTTTTCGCGGGTCACGCGCTCATCCTCCACGGACGGCGGACCTGCACCTCGCGCTCGCCGCGCTGCTCCGGATGCCTCCTCGACGAGATCTGCCCGAAGGTCGGCGTGGCGCCCGCGGCGAAGCCGGGCGCGGGAGGGCGCGCGGCGCGGGAGGCGCGGACGCCGGACGCGGCCCGCGCGGGGAGGAGACGTTGATGCTCCCGGGAAGCGGCTCGATCGAGGTCATCTGCGGCTCGATGTTCTCGGGCAAGTCCGAGGAGCTGATCCGTCGCGTCACCCGGGCGAAGATCGCCCGGCGAAGGGTCCAGGTCTTCAAGCCGAAGCTCGACGACCGGTTCTCGGAGGTCGAGGTCGTCTCGCACACGGGGATGCGGCTCACGGCCCTCTCCGTCGCGTCGTCGGCCGAAGTCCTCGCCCGCACGGACGACCGGACGGAGGTCGTCGGGATCGACGAGGCGCAGTTCTTCGACGCGGGGATCGTGGAGGTCGCGAGCCGCCTCGCCGACCTCGGCAAGCGCGTCGTCGTCGCCGGCCTCGACCAGGACTACCTCGGCCGGCCGTTCGAGCCGATGCCCACCCTCATGGCGCTCGCCGAGGAGGTCGTGAAGACCCGGGCGATCTGCATCCTCTGCGGAGGCCCCGCGAGCCGCACCCAGAGGCTCGTCGCCTCCAAGGAACGGGTCGTCGTCGGGGCGGCCGGGATGTACGAGGCCCGTTGCCGGCGCTGCTTCGATCCGGGCGTCGTCGAGGTCGACGGGGTCCTTCCGTTCCCCGAAGAGCCCACCTGACGGCCCCGAAGACGTTCCAGCGAAGAGGCTTATCGCCTTTCCCAGACGTCCTGTGCAAAAGCCTGTGGATTCGGCTGTCTAAAAGTCCGGGAAGCCGCATCGGAAGCGGACCGCGCACGGAATGCACTCCCGACGGTGCACTCACGTCAAGTATCTGCACCCCAGTGACTTGACACCACGCGAGAAATGTAAGGTCCGCGTGAAGCCGCTTCCGGAGCGGCCCGAAACGATTTACACAGGAGGGGGTCCGTTCTGGCAGCGGTTTTGCCGAGAAGCGAGGACCGCCGGCGACCGGTTTCCGGGGCCCGCCGGCACCCGGGGCCCCCGCGGAGCCCCCGGGTGCCGGCGCCGCCCGCTCAGAGAGTGACCGCGTCCCGGTGCTCGCCGAAGACGGTCTTCAGCGACGCGACGACCTCGCCGAGCGTGACGTTCCCGTCGACGGCCTCGACGATCGGGGGCATCAGGTTCCGCCCTTCCTTCGCCGCGGCGACGAGGTCAGCGCGGAGCCGCTCGACCTTCGCGTCGTCGCGCCGGGCGCGGAAGGCGGCGAGCCGCTCGACCTGCTCCGTCTCGACCTTCGGGTCGATCGACATCGTCGGGATCGGGTTCTCCTCCTCGAGGACGAACTCGTTCACGCCGACGACGACCTGGCTCTTCGACTCGATCGCCTTCTGCGCCTGGTAAGCCGCCTCCTGGATCTCGCGCTGGAAGTAGCCCGCCTCGATCGCGGCGAGCGCCCCTCCCATCTCGTCGATCCTCCCGATGAGCGCCGAGGCCTTCTCGACGATCTCCGCAGTGAGCGCCTCGATCGCCCACGACCCGCCGAGCGGGTCGGCGACGCGCGCGACCCCCGTCTCGTAGGCGATGACCTGCTGCGTCCGGAGCGCGAGGCGGGCCGCCTCGGTCGTCGGCAGCGCGAGAGCTTCGTCGCGCGAGTTCGTGTGGAGCGACTGCGTGCCGCCGAGGACGGCCGCGAGCGCCTGGATGGCGACGCGGACGACGTTCACGTCGGGCTGCTGCGCCGTGAGCGTGGAGCCCGCCGTCTGCGTGTGGAAACGGAGAGCCTGCGCGCGCGGGTCTTCGATGCCGAAGCGGTCCTTCAGCAGGCCCGCCCAGAGCGTCCGTGCCGCGCGGAACTTCGCGATCTCCTCGAGGAAGTCGTTGTGGACGTTGAAGAAGAACGTCAGGCGCGGCGCGATCGCCTTCGCGTCGAGGCCCGCCTTCACCGCGGCCGAGAGGTACTCGACGCCGTCCGCGAGCGTGAACGCGACCTCCTGGACCGCCGTCGAGCCCGCCTCGCGGATGTGGTACCCCGAGATGGAGATGGTGTTCCAGCGGGGGACGTTCTCCGCGCAGAAGCCGAAGATGTCGGTGATGAGGCGCATCGACGGCTTCGGCGGGAACGCGTAGGTCCCGCGGGCCGCGTACTCCTTGAGGATGTCGTTCTGGATCGTCCCCGAGAGGGCCTTCCACTCCGTCCCGCGACGCCGCGCGACGGCGAGGAGGAAGCCGAGGAGGACGGAGGCGGTGGCGTTGATCGTCATCGAGATCGACACGTCGCCCAGCGGGATGCCGTCGAGGAGCGTCTCCATGTCCTCGATCGAGTCGATCGCGACGCCGACGCGGCCGACCTCGCCGCGCGCGAGGGCGGCGTCGGAGTCGAAGCCGATCTGGGTCGGGAGGTCGAAGGCGACGGAAAGGCCGGTCTGCCCCTGGGAGAGGAGGTAGCGGTAGCGCGCGTTGGACTCGCGGGCGGTCGAGAAGCCTGCGTACTGGCGCATCGTCCAGAGCTTCTTCCGGTAGCCGCCGGCCATCGCGCCGCGCGTGTACGGGAATGCACCGGGCACGCCGGGGTCCCAGCCCTGCGGGACGTCCCCCGGGGCATAGGAGGGACGGACCGGGATCCCTGAGGTCGTGACGGTGTCGGGCTTGTTGGTGGACATGGGACCGATGCTAATGGAAACCGCGCGCGAGGACACCGTGCGAGACCGCATCTCGAATCGGGCCGGCCACGATGCCGGCCGCCTCTGCGGCGTTCCGCTCGAGCGGGCACCGACGGGCCCGGTGGCCGGCTCCCTCGGAGCGCTCTTCGTGTCACACTTCGCACAGCCTTGTCGAAGTCGCTCAGCGGAACGCTCGATACCTTCGCTCTCGCCGACCTCCTGCAGTGGATCGAGATCAACCGGCTCTCCGGCCGGCTGACCGTCTCGCGCGGGGAGGACCGGAGGATGATCGACGTCAAGGACGGCGCGATCGTCTTCGTCTCGTCGGTCCGGCCCGAGGAGCGGCTCGGGACGTTCCTGGTCTCGCGCGGCATCCTGCCGGAGCCGGTCGTCTACGAGCTCCTCGCCGACAGCTTCCTGACGGGCCGGAGCCTCACGCGGCTCGTCTTCGAGACGGGCCTCCTCTCGCGCGAGGCGCTGGCCGGGGCCGTCGAGAAGCTCGCGTTGAAGGTCCTCCTCGACCTCTTTCACTGGCGCGGCGCGCGGTTCGTCTACGACCCCACGGTCGTCACCGAGGATCTCCTTCGGATCCAGCTCTCCCTTCGCGGCCAGCTCCTCGCGCTCGAGGGAGCGCGGGCCGTCGACGACACCGCCCGGCTTCGCATCGCCGGTTCGGAGGAGGCCGAAGAGCCCGCGTCGGACGGAGAGGAGCTCTCGCCGCGGAGCGTCGCGCGCTCCTTCTTCGCCGTCGTCGAAGGGCTCGACATGGAGAGCCCGCCCCCTTCCGTCTGGCAGGAACGTTTCGAGCTCTTCGGGAGGTTCTCGGAAAAGGTCGCGGCTTCGCTCCGGAGGCCGTTCCGCCCCTTCCCTCTCTTCGAGGACACTGCCGAGCGCTGTCGCGCCGCCCTGGAGTCCGGCACGGAGGCCGAAGAGACGTTCCGCCTCGCCGCGACGGACCCGTTCCTCACGATCGACCTCCTGTTCCTCGGGAACGCCCTTCGGACCCCCGCCACGGGGCTCCTGTCGACCGTCGACGGCGCCCTCGCCGCGATCGGACCGGGAGCGCTCCGCCGGACCCTCGAGCTCCTCGTCTCGCCGGGCGCCGCGGTGGTCTCGGGCCGGGATCGCCTCGAGCGGGCGCTGCGGAGCACCGCGGTGTCCACCGCCGTGGCCGCTTCCCACGTCGCCCCGTCGCTCGGAGAGGACTCCGGACGAGCCTGGGCGCTCGCGCTCCTCGAGCCGGTGGGCGGCTACGAGCTCCTCAAGCTCCTCCTCACGGAGGACTTCGACCCCGGTCCGTTCCGGGCGGCCACCCTCGGCTGGTACCGCTCGTCGAGCGGACGGGCGCTGGCACGGAAGCTGAATCTGCCCGACGCGTTCACCGACGTCCTCGGCTCGGACGGCCAGATCTCGAGCCGGAGCTCCGTCGCCGAGCAGCTGGTCTTTTTCGCGAAGCAGATGGTCGCGGCGGAGCAGGTCGGCCGCGAGTGGACGAGCGACGACCCGGAGCTCGCCGACCGGTACGCTTCCCTTGCCGTCGACGACGAGCTGGCGGAACGGATCGCCCGGGACACCTCGGCTCTCCGCGAGCTCCTCGGGCTCTGATCCGTCGGGCCGGCGCCCTCGTAGTCCCGGTCAGCCCCGGTCAGTTCCTGTCAGTACCGAATGGAGGTATCCCATGGTCGCCCGAACCACCGCAACCGCGATCCTCGCCCTCTCTCTCGTGCTCGCCCCGGGAGCGGCGCTCGCCGCGGAGACGCCGCCGGCGACGCTCCCGGCCGGAGTGCGCGCGGCCGTGGAGGTCAGCGCGATGGACCTCGACGTCGTCGCGACGAAGGACGGCCGGCCCGTCACCGACCTGACCCGGGACGAGTTCGTCGTCCGCGTCGACAAGAAGGTCGTCCCGATCGACTACTTCGCCCGCGTGGAGGCGGGGACGGTCCACGGTCCCGACCTCGCGACCGCCTCGCCGGACCTGGTTCTCGACACCCTTCGCAACGACGCGGGGGAAACCTATGTTCCCCGCCAGTTCCTCGTCTATTTCGACGACGAGCGGCTCCTCCCGCAGGACCGCAAGCCGGTCCTCGAGGGGCTCCGGGACTTCATGACCCGGCTCTCCCCCTCCGACCGGGCCTCGATCGTCTCCTACAACGGGGCGACCCGGGTCCTCGTCCCCTTCACGAGCAGCAAGGAGGACCTCCTCGACGGCCTCTCGAAGCTCGAGTCGCTCGCGCCCCGGGGGCTCGCCCTCGAGTCGGAGTACCAGAGGACCGTGCGCGAGCTCCGGATCTCGCCCGTCCGGTCCCGGGCCAACCTCATCCGCAACTGGTCGACCGAGGCGGCCCACCGCGAGCGATGGGCCCTTCGCGAGCTCGCCCGGAGCGTGTCGGCCCTCGCCGCGCGGTCGGGAAAGCGGACGCTCCTCCTCGTGACGAACGGCTACGAATGGCACCCGGGCCGGGCCCTCGCCCTCGCCTACGGCCCGAACCTCGTCTCGCAGTTCGCCGAGGACGTCGGCGAGGAGATCGAGAAGGTCCTCGCCGAGGCCAACGCCGCGGGGATCACGATCCAGGTCTTCGACGCGAAGGGGCTCGGGGCCGGCGTCGACGCGTCCGAGCGGTCGAACCCCGCGGTCAGCCCGTTCTACCGCGCACAGGGCTTCCGCGACTCGATGGTGACGCTGGCGACCGGCACCGGCGGGACGCTCGTCGAGAATCGGAACGAGTTCCGGGCGGACCTCGACCGCGTCTACCGCGAGTCGAGCGGCTACTACTCGGTGGGGATCACCCTCTCCGGCCTCGCCGGTTCCGGCGAGCGGAAAGTCGAGGTGCGCACGACCCGGCCCGGCGTCGTCGTGCGGGCGCGCAGCGGCTTCGTCCCGCGCAGCGCCGACGACGCGGCCGTCGACCGGGTCGAGATGGCCCTCCTGACGCCCGGCGCTCCGGGAGACTTCCCGGCGACGCTTCGAATCGGAGACCTGTCGCCTTCGGGCGGGCTCGCCCGCCGGACGGGTCCGTACGAGGTGGAGTTCTCCCTCGCGGAGCTGACGTTCCGCGACGAGGGAGACCGGAAGACGGCGGTCATCGACGTCACCCTGGCGGCGATCCAGGACACCGGGGCCCGCTCCGACGTGAAGCCCGAGCGGAAGACGATCTCGATCCCGGCCTCCGAATGGGAGCGCGCCCGCAGCGAGCCGTTCGTCTACCGCGGCCAGGTCAGGAGCGGAAAGGGGAACATCCGCTTCGTCGCCGGCGTGCGCGACGTGGCCACCGGGCGCATGGCCCTCGCTTCCGCGGACGTCCGGGTCGAGTGAGCCCGCCCGGCTCCGATCCCCGAACAGACGACGGCCCCGGCTCTCGCCGGGGCCGTCGGTCGTTCCGGGCCTGGGGCCGAGCTACTTCTTCGCGGCCGGCGCCTTGGGCGCCGCCGGCTTGGCGGCCGGGGCCTTCGCCGGCGCGGGAGGCGCCGCGAGGGTGAACGGCGCCTTCGCCTCGACGCTCTTGCCGGAGATCACGTCGGTGATCTTCAGCGTCATGACGTACTCGCCGGGGCGGAAGTAATCGCCGAGGTTCACGTCGACGATCGAGCCCGCCAGGTCGATGACGAGGGCCGTCGCCGAGCCGGCCTGCTCCGGCACGATCATCGGCTCGTCCGGCGGCTGGGGCACGTCGATCGTGGAGCCGCTCTTCGGCTTGATCGAGATCGACCGCTTCAGGTGGAGCTTCTTCGTCGCGGGGTCGACGGCGGGGTTGTAGACCCGGGCCACGTAGGCGAGGCCGTCGGTCTTCTCGAGGGTGTCTCCGCCCCTCGCGACGAACTTCCGGACCGAGAAGACGAACGGCTCCTCCGCCTTCGCCCCGTCGGCCGCGATGTCCGTGCAGGCGAGGAGGAGCGGGGACATCGCGAGCTCGGACGGCAGCGGGATCACCGTGACGGGGCGGTGGGCCGAGGCCTTCTCGGCGCCCGACGCGTCGAGGAGGAGCGCGGCGACCTGGTACTCGCCGGCGTCGACCGGAAGGGCGACGTCGACGAACCAGTCCTCCCGCACCTTCTGGAGGACCACGGGCTCCTCGCGCCGGGCGGCGTCCTTGCCGTCCTTGCCGCGGACGAGGAGGGCGATCTTCATTCCTTCCGGGGCCGCGCCCGCCACACCCGCGGGCGCCGCCGAGGCCGGGACGTAGAGCTGGACCATCAGGCGGGTCGCCTTGTCACCATAGGCGAGCGGGAAGAGGGTCAGAGAGCCCTGGGGCTCCTTGCCGAGAAGCGCCTCGAGCGAAGCGCGGACCGGCGCCGAAAGGACCGGCCCCTTGGCGGCCTCGGCGGCGGCCTCGGCCGCGGCCTTCATCTCCGCCTCGTACTCCTCGCGCGTCTTGTAGACGGGAGGCTCCGTCATCTTCGGGTTGACGACGGCCGCCGCGATCGCCTTCTTCCAGAGCTTCTTGATGTCGCCGGTCTTGTCGGCCGACTCCCGCTCGGCCCGCTCGTCGACCGTGAAGTTGACGCGGAACGACTTCATCCCGGCCCACTCCGGGAGCTGCTCCTTGTCGTACTGGAATTGGATCACGACGACGTTGCCGCCGGCCTGGGGAAAGGAACTCTCCTCGCCCTCCGCTCCGGTCGCCCCGGCTCCGACCGACTCGAGCTTCGAGGCGATCGCCTTCGGCGGGCCGAGGAGGATCAGGACCTTGCCGCGCTCCGTCAGGGCGCCGCGCTTCTTGCCGAGCGTGAAGCGCTTGTCGGCCTCGGCGACGAGGGCGTCGAACTTCGTCCGGAAGACGTTCTGGGCGGTCTTCTGGTAGTCGGGGTGACGCTTGCCCCAGAAGAGGTTGAAGAACTTCTGGGCCTGCTCGTCGTTCGTGACGCCGGCCCAGGCCTTCTTCTCGTCGTCCGTGGCGTAGTAGACGAACTCGGGGGAGCTCTCCCAGTCCTTGAACTTGTCCAGCTGGGCGGCCGCAGGGAGCGCGAGCGCCACGAGCGGGACGAGAGTCGCGAGAAGCCGGAGCTTTCTCATCCGTGTGGTCCTTTCAGGGGGGGGTTCGCCGGGACCGGCGCATCCTTGGAACTATATCGCACTGCGTGCGGGGGCGCCGCGCCGGAACGCAGGGGAGGTCAGGAGCTCCCGAGGAGCGCCTGCACCTGCGGGTCGTCCGGGCGGATCTTCAGCGCCCTCCGCAGCGCGCGCTGCGCCGCGGGCTCGTTCCCGAGCGCGCGCTCGACGCGCGCGAGCCCCAGGAGCGCCTCGACGAGGTTCTTCCCTTCGCGATACGCCCGTCGATACGCGGTCCGCGCCTGCTTGAAGTTGCCGCCCGCGAGCTCCAGGTCGCCCTGGACGACGAAGAGGTAGGCCGAGGCGTCGCGGGTATTCGCGGCCGCGAGCGCGGCCCGTGCCTCGGTGGACCTCCCCTGCTCGATGTAGAGCGCCGCGAGATTGTGCAGGAGGGCCGGCCGGTGGGGATCGAGGTCGAGCCCCTCCCGGAACGCCTCGTAGGCCCCCTCGATGTCGCCCTGCCTCCATCTCACGATCCCGAGGTTCGAATGGAGGTCCGGGAGCGAGCGCTGCAGCTTCGTCGCCCTCTCGAGGAGCGTGCGCGCCCGGGAGAAGTCCCCCGCGCGGAGGGCCTCGACGCCCCGGTTGCTCGCGGAGATCGCCGCGACGGCCAGGTCGTCGATCAGCTTCAGGTCGACCCGGGATTCGTCGCGGGTCATGTAAAAGTCGTAGACGGTCAGCTCCCTCAGCTTCGGCAGGACGGCGACCATGTGGTTGTAGACCATGACGAGGTCGCCCTCCTTCTCGCTCCGGGCCCGCCGGAAGACGAGCGCCGCCTGGAGGGGGATCCCGAGGGCCCGTCCGAACGCGATGAAGAGGTTCGTGAACGAAACGCAGTTCCCGCGCCGGAACGCGAACGCCTCCGCGGCGGTGAAAGTCGCCACGGTGTCGTACTCGAAGGCGTAGGCCTTCCGGTCGAGAAGGGCGGTCTGGAGCCGGCGAAGACGCTCGCCGTCGTTTCCCGCCGGTCCGGCCAGCTGCTCGGCCATGGCCCGGATCTGCGGCGTGACCATCATCGGCATCGGGACGTCGCCGGGGTCGACGCCGCGGGCGGCGACGGCCTCCCGCCAACGCTCCGGCGTGAGACGGAGGACGGGCGTCTCGTCGGTCGACCGGCATCCGCTCGCGAACATCCCGGACGCGAGGACGAGGACGGCACCGCTCCGCCAGGTTCGGACGGAAGGTCTGGTCACGGTATCCCTGATTACGCCCGCAACTGCGTTCGGGTTCAAGTCCCGATTCAACCGATCGCCGACGCCCCGGAGGAGGACCCTGCCCGGCCTCGCCCGGCTCTGTCTCCCGGAGACGGCTCGGCCCGGAGCCCGGGTCCCCGGCTCAGCCGGCCCCGGGTGCCCGGCGTGCAAGAATGAAGGGTTGTGCGCAGGGCAGCTCTTGCGCCCCACCGAACGCCGTCTCGCGAGGTCGCCGTGATCCCAGGCCTGAAGAACCAAGTCGAAGCCGCCGTCCAGGACGCCTGCCGCCGCCTGTGGGGCGTCGAGCCGCCCCGGCTCGTCCTCGAGACGCCGCCGAAGGTCGAGCTCGGGGACCTCGCTCTCCCGATCGCATTCGAGCTCGCCAAGGTGCTCCGGCGCCCGCCCCGAAAGATCGCCGAGGAGCTCGCCCCGGCGCTCGAGCTGCCGCCGATCGTCGCCCGCCGGAGCGTCGAAGGGGGCGGGTACGTGAACCTCTTCCTCGACCGGCCGAAGGCGCTCGCCGCCATGCTCACGACCCCCGCGATCGCCGAGGAGGCCCCGGGGAAGGTCATCGTCGAGCACACGAACATCAACCCGAACAAGGCCGCCCACATCGGTCACCTGCGGAACGCCGTCCTCGGGGACGTCCTCGTCCACCTCTTCCGCCGCCTCGGGAAGCGGGTCGAGGTCCAGAACTACCTCGACGACACCGGCGTCCAGGTGGCCGACGTCGTCGTCGGTCTCGAGCACGCCGACGAGCTCGCCGAGCCGTCCCGGGCCGCGGGGCTCGCCGCCGAGATCCGCGAGGTCCTCGACGCCTTCCCCGACGACGCTCCCGGGACCGAGCCGCGCCGGCTCGGCGACCTGACGTGGGACCTCTATGCTCTCGTCACCCGGAGCTACGCCGCCGACCCGTCGCTCGAGGAGCGGCGCAAGGCGACGCTCCACGCCATCGAGGGGGCGGCGCTCGGGCACGACCTGCCGGAGGCGGAGCGGGACACGGCGCGCCTCGCCTCTCGCCTCGCCGAGGCGGTCGTCCGCTGCCACCTGAAGACGATGGAGCGGATCGGCGTCTCCTACGACCTCCTCCCGCGCGAGAGCGACATCCTCGGCCGCCGCTTCTGGCAGAAAGCGTTCGACCTGCTGAAGGCCGCGGGCGCCACGCAGCTCGAGACGGAAGGGAAGAACGCGGGCTGCTGGGTCATGAAGCTCGAAGGGGCGAAGGACTTCGAGGGGATGGAGGACGCCGACAAGGTCCTCGTCCGGTCGAACGGCACCGTCACCTACACCGGCAAGGACGTCGCCTACCAGCTCTGGAAGCTCGGCGACCTCGGCATCGACTTCGAGTACGAGAAAGCCCCGTACGTGAACCCGTTCGGCGAGCCCGAGTTCGTCGCCACGGACGGCGTGTCGACCCTCTACCGGACTCGCCACGACGCGGAGGGGGCGGACCCTTCGGCGCGCGGGCGGTTCGGCGGCGGGGATTCCGTCATCAACGTCATCGACGTGCGGCAGTCCTATCCTCAGAAGGTCGTCAAGGAGGCGGTCCGCCGGGCCGGCTTCCCCGAGGGGGCCGAGCGGTCGGTGCATTTCGCGTACGAGATGGTGGCGCTGACGCCGGCGTCGGCCGAGCTCCTCGGCGTGACCCTCTCGGACGAAGACCGCGGCCGCGCCTACGTCGAGATGTCGGGCCGGAAGGGGCTCGGCGTGAAGGCCGACGACCTCGTCGAGCGGCTCGTCGAGAAGGCGATCGAGCAGATCCTCGACCGGCAGCCGGGCGAGCGTCCCGACCTTTCCCGGGCCGAGGCGATCGCGATCGGCGCGCTCCGCGTCTACATGACGCGCACCTCGCGCAACAAGGTCATCGCGTTCGACTTCGACGACGCCCTCGCCTTCGAGGGCGACACGGGACCGTACCTCCAGTACGCCGCCGTGAGGACCGCGAACATCTTCCGCAAGCTCGAGGAGAAGGGTCTCCCCGGC
>JAGOBQ010000304.1 GCA_017999215.1 Thermoanaerobaculia bacterium | reverse complement strand
CCTGCCGTTCCCGCGACGCCGGCCGCGACGTCGTCCGGAGAGCCGAGCGGGCCTCCCGCGAAGGAGCCTCCGTCGGTCGACCGTCTCTCGGAGTGCGTTCTTCGCCCGCCCGCGAAGACTCCCCCCGGGGAGCTGAACGGCCTCGCGAAGGTGCCGCAGGAAACGGCCGCGAAGGCGGCGGCGTCGTCCGTCGCGCCGCTCCGGGCCGAGGGCGTGATCTCCTCCGGCGCGGAGGTCTTCGACGGCTGCCTCGTCTGGCCGTTCACCCTCCGCCTGCCGGCGCTGGGCGGCGTCCAGGAGGTCTTCGTCGACGCCGGCGACGGGCGCGTCGTGAAGTCGGACTTCATCCGACTCGGCCCGAGGCCGGCCGGAGCTCCTTAGACCCCGGAGGCCCGGGACAGAGCCGGAGCCGGGCCGCTCAGTGCCCGGCGGGGACCTTCTCGCCCGCCTCGATGCGCTCCGGGAGGACGTTCCTCGGCATCACGAGCGGACAGGTCGCGTAGGGCGTGAAGGCGCAGGGCGGGTTCTGGGCGAGGTTGAAGTCGAGGACGACCTTCGAAGAACCGTCCTTCGGCGCGGTCGCGTAGAGGAAGCGCCCGGCGCCGTACGTCTCCGTGCCGTTCGTCGCGTCGCCGAAGACGAAGAAGAGCGTGTCGTCTGTCGGCGACTCGACGGTCGGCTCGAGCGTCCGTTCCTTCCCGTCGATCGTGAAGCGGACGAGCCCCGGGGCGAGCGACTTCTGGGCCGGCCCCTGTGCGGAGGGGACCTCGATCTCGCGGGGCGCGTCGTACTTCTCGAACGCCCCCTCGACCCGGAGCGACGGGTCGACGGGGAAGTGCTCGATGCCCGGAAACTCCCTCCGCCGCGCGCTCTCGGGGTCTCGGGCGCGGACGGCGAGCTTTCCGCCGCGCTCGATGACCGTCAGGCGGACGCGCCCCGCCTCGACGACGGAGGGCTTTCCGTCACGGTCGGTGACGAGCGGCGCGCCGGTGGGCGGGGCGCCGTCGACGGTGACCGGGGCGCCCGCCTCCACGACCAGGCGGACGGAACCGTCCGACTCGAGGACGAACGCCCCGGCCCTCGGCGGGATTCCGGGCGCCTCCAGCGAGAGCGGGAGGGCGGGGTCCGAGCCGAAGGCGTTCTCGCCCGGAGCGAGCCAGTGGAGCGCGACGAGCGTGAGCCAGCCGTTCTCGGACGCGAGCCGCGTCTCGCGCAGCGCCCGGGCCGTTCCGATCTCGGCCGCGTAGGCCGGGTCCGCGGCCGGAGGGCGGCGGCAGGCGAGGAGGGCGACGGCGGCGAACAGGAGAGCGGGAAGGGCGCGGCGCATGGCTCCTTCTAGCACGGCGGTCGGCGGGGCGCCGCGCGAGCCGCTCAACGGTGAGAAGGAGCCTTCTCCCCGGCCTCGACGCGTATCGGCAGCGTGTTCCGCGGGAGCGCCATCGGGCAGCTCGCGAAGGGCGTCAGGGAGCACGGCGGCGTCTCGGCGAGGTTGAAGTCGAGGACGACGCGGTCCCCCGCGGCGGCCGGTCGGGGGACGGAGAGGAATCGCCCGCCGCCGTAGCTCTCCTTGCCGGAGGTCGCGTCGGCGAAGACGAAGAAGAGCGTGTCGTCCTCGGGCGACTCCACGGTCGGCTCGAGCGAGAGCTCCTTTCCGGCGAGCGTGAACCGGACGAGCCCGGGGGCGAGGGCCTTCCGGGCGGGGCCCTGGGAGGACGGCACCTCGACCTCGCGGGGAGCGTCGTACGGCTCCCAGCGCCCTTCGACGCGGAGCGCGGGGTCGATCGGGAAATGCGAGAGGCCGGGGAACTCGCGGAGCCGAGCGCTCTCAGGGTCGCGGGCGCGCACGTACGGGACGCCGTCCCTCCGGAAGTACGCCAGGCGGACACGGCCCACGGTGATGACGTCGGGGCTCGCGTCCCCCTCCGGCACGAGCGGCGCGTCGGTCGGGGGCGCTCCGTTCACCGTGACGGGCGCGCCGGGCTCCGCGCGGAGCAGGACGGCGCCGTCCTCGCGGACCACGAACACGCCCGCCGTGGGAGGGATTTCCGCGCCCTCGAGCGCGATCTTCGACGACGGGTCGGAACCGAACGTGTTCTCTCCCGGCGCGAGCGCTTCCCGCGCCACGATCGTCAGCCAGCCGTCTTCCGTCGTCAGCTCGGCGTGCCGGGCGGCGCGCGCCGCCTCGATCGCCCGCACGTACTCCGGAACGGGGGCAGGAGGGCGGTCGCAGGCGAGGGAGAGGAGGAGGACGGGGAGGACGGGGAGAACGGCGGCCGAACGGCGCATGCGCCTTTCTAGCACGTCCCCCGGAGCGTCAAGAGGGCGGAGGGCTCGCGAGAGGAAGGCTGAAGGAGAAGACCGCCGCGGGGCCCGGGTGCTCCAGCCACATCCGGCCCCCCTGCGCTTCGACGGCGAGGCGGCAGAACGGAAGCCCGAGCCCGGAGCCCCGGCCGGGAAGGTTCCCGACGGCGAACTTCTCGAAGAGCCGGGGGCGAAGCTCCTCGCAGACGCCGGGACCCGAGTCCCGGACGGCGAGGACCACGCTGTCCCCCTCGACGCGTCCCTCCAGGCGGACAGAACCGGAGCCGGGCGGGCTGAACTTGACCGCATTCGTCAGGAGGTTCTCGACCACTCGCGCGACGAGGCCGGCGTCGGCGCGGACCGGCGGCAGGTCGGGCGGGAGGGAGGAGACGAGCGAGAGGCCGCGGGCCTGCGCGGCGGGGAGCGCTCTCCCGATCACCTCCTCGACGACCGTGGGGACGTGAACGTCCGTCCGGCGTACGGGGAGCGCGCCCTCCTCCAGCCGGGAGAGCTCGAGGATTCCGTCGACGAGGCTCACCTGGCGCCGGGCGTTCCTCTCCGCGAGATCGAGGAGACGCCTCCCGTCCTCGTCGAGGGAGACGTCCTCTCGGAGGAGCTCGAGGGCGGCCAGGACGCCCGAGATCGGACCGCGGAGGTCGTGGACGAGCATCCGGGAGAGCTCCTCCCGGGCGCGGGCGAGGATCTCTTTTCCGAGCCCGAGGCTGATCGCCTCGGCCAGGGCCTCCGCAAACGCGCAGGCGTCGTCGTCGAGGCCTTCCGAAGCCGAGGACTCGAACGTCGCGACGCCGAGGCGTTTGCCGAGGTGCCGGAGCGGGATCACGAGGCTCCGGCAGGTCGCGCCGGAGCCGTTCCCTCCCGCCCGCCGGACGAGGCCGGTCTCCCACGCGAGGCCGAGGTCGCTTCCGAGCGCGGAAGGCTGGAGGTCACCGAGGCCCTCGGTCCGGCCGAGAATGCGGAAACCCGCTTCCGTGGGGAGGGCGACGAAGACCCGGGAGAACGCCGAGAGCCGGCAGATCGCCGCGATCGCCTCCTCGACGATCTCCTCCGAGGCGTGGCGACGGGCGGAGACGTCCAGGACGGCGTTCAGGACCTCCAGCTCGCGCGCGGCGCGCCTCCGCGCGTCGGCGATCTGCGCCGACCGGAGGGCGAGGGCGATCTGCGCTGCCGTCGACTCGATGAGGTGGCGCTGCTCCTCCCCGAATTGCCCGGCGTCGGGATGGACGAGGGTGAGGATCCCGGAGAGGGCGGGGCCGGTGGCGATCGGCGCCGAGAGCGCGGACCGGATCGTCCCTTCCTGCGCCTCGAGCCGGCGCCATCGTGGGTCCTGAAGGACGTCCTCGACGACGGCGACCGCGCCGTTCTTCACGACCCATCCGGCCAGGCCGGTGTCGAGCATCTCGGCCGCCTCCGCCGGCCCGACGACGAGCGTGGAATCGCCCTCGGTGAAGAGGCCACGCGTGAAGCGACGGTCTTCGTCGAGGAGGAGGAGGCTCGCGCCGGTCGCGCCGGTCGCCAGCTTCGAGGCGTCGAGGACCCTCGAGAGCGTCCCGTCGAGCCCCTCACCGGCGCCGGCGGCGCGCGCGACGGAGAGGAGGCTCGCGAGGAGGTCGTTCTGGGTCCGTACGACGCGAGTCAGGCGCTGGCTCGTCGTGGCGAGGAGGGTCGTCGTCCAGACGACGGCGAAGATCGTGCAGAGGAGCGGCGGAAGCGCGAGAAGAGGGCCGCCGGCGAGGATGTCGCCTTCGACGAAGCCGGCGCCGACGGCGACGCCGCGCGACCAGAAGAGGGCGGCGCAGGCCCACAGCGCGATGGCCGTGGCATTCTCGAAGGCGGCACCCTGCTGCGCCCGGCGGTGCCAGGCCGTCCACGCGGCGGCGCCGAGGAGCGCGGCGAGGAACGCGCTGCTCAGGATCGCCCGCGCGTTCTCCCCGTCGCGGAGGACCGTCGTGGCCGCGAAGCCGGCGGTCGCGAGGAGGCCCGACCCGACGGTGAGGCGTCGGTTCGGGGCGAGGCCGTAGAAGAGGTTCGTTCCCTCCAGGATGAAGGCGGCGGCGACCGTGACGAAGACGTTCGCGAGGACGGCAGGAAGGAGAGCGGGGATCCTCCCCTTGAAGGCGAAGAGGACGAGCCCGAGGAAGAAGAGGCCGAACCCGAGCGCAAGGCGGTCCGGTCCGCGGATCGCGCGGAGCTCCCGCCAGGCGAGCGCGACCGCGAGCACGAGGCCCGCGAAGACGACGGCGCTCGCCGCGAGGAGCGTCCGCGCGTCGAAGAGCGGTTCCATCGCGGCCTGACATCATACGAGCAGGAGCGCCGATCGTCCTCGCGCCGGACGATCTCCGGGCATGCCGGACGGTCGGAGGACGGACGCGTCCGGCGAAGTGGTACGCCGGGAACCGGTCCCGGCTCCCCGAGCCGGCGCGCCCCGCGGGCCGGGCCGTCCCGGGGCCGTTCCGGCGATCGTTTCGGCGGCTCCGCGGACGCCTCGATCCTGTATTCTGGAGGACGGTCCCGGAATGGAGCTTTTCGTGAGCCGGGCCGCCCCGGCGGAGGCGCTCACGATGGGGATGTCGGGTCGGGGCCGCGAGGAGGATGCATGGACTTTTCGATCAAGGTCGACCCGTCCACTTGGCAGCGGTACATCTCGACGCCGAAGAAGGGCGAGGCCGTCCTGACGGACTCGTTCCTCAACAAGGGGACCGCTTTCACGGCGCGAGAGAGGGAGGAGCTCGACATCCTCGGCCTCCTCCCGCCGGCGATCTTCACGATCGAGCAGCAGCTCGTCCGGGTCTACGAGTCGTTCTGCGCCAAGCCGACGCCGCTCGAGAAGTACATCTACCTCGCCAGCCTCCACGACCGGAACGAGGTCCTCTACTACCGCCTCGTCCACGAGCGCATCGAGGAGATGCTGCCGATCGTCTACACGCCCGTCGTCGGAGAGGCGTGCCAGAAGTTCTCGCACATCTTCCGCCGCGGGCGCGGCCTCTACATCGGCATCGACCAGCAGGACCACATCGAGAAGATCCTCCGGAACTACCACTCGACCGAGCCGTCCGTCATCGTCGTGACCGACGGCGAACGGATCCTGGGCCTCGGCGACCAGGGAGCGGGCGGCATGGGGATCCCGATCGGGAAGCTCTGCCTCTACACGGCCTGCGCGGGCGTCTCGCCCTACTCGACGCTGCCGATCACGCTCGACGTCGGCACCGACAACGAGGAGCGCCTCGCCGACCCGCTCTACGTCGGCCTCCGGCACAAGCGGGTCCGCGGCGCGGAGTACCAGGCCTTCGTCGACAAGTTCGTCGCCGCGGTGAAGAAGGTCTTCCCGAACGTC
>JAGOBQ010000303.1 GCA_017999215.1 Thermoanaerobaculia bacterium | reverse complement strand
GTCGAGGTCGATCCTCATCTCCGCGCCTCCCAGCTCTCCGACGCCGCGAGATTCGAGGCGCCTCCCAGGAGGCCGGCGACGTCGTCCAGGGCGAGGACCTCGGCAAGGCGGCGGGCCTCGGCGACGAGGACGGCCTCGGCGACCGCGACCCGGTCGGAGACGGTGCCGCGGATCGCCGGGTGCGGGAAGACGGGAGCGAGGGCGGGCGCGTTCAAGCGGCCTCCCTCGCGTCCGAGAGGAAGAGGGCGACCTCGTCGGCGGGAGCGTGCCGGCGGACCGTCAGGCCGTCCGGCGTCGCGAGGAGGAGGAGCACTTCGCCGTCCGGCAGGAACGCCGCCGCGCCGTCGCCCGGCTCCGCGTCAACGTGTCGACCCGCCTCGAGGACGGAGCGGAGCGCCGGGTCGGCGCCGGGCTCGAGGAGGACGTCGGCGAGGCGGACCCAGCGGCCCGGTCCGGACTTACGCCCGGGAGGCGTGTATCCGTCCGTCCCGTGGGATACGGGAGTGGTATCCTTCGCCTCGGTCCCCTTGCCCCTGCCCTTCTGTTGAGCGGCCCGCCACGGCCGCTCTTCGGTTTTCATGGGGTCTCTGCGGTGGGGCATCGCATCCTTCCTTTCTCACGCGGCGGGCGGGAGGTCGCCGGCCCATCGCCGCAGCTCGTCGACCGGGACGAGCACGGCTCGGCCGGCCTTCCTCGCCTCGAGGCGGCCCGCCTTGATCTCGTTTCGGATGTGGGCCTCGGAGACTCCGACCGACGCCGCAGCGTCGCGGAGCCTGACGAGGAGCTTCTCGCCGTACCGTTCTCGGGTCCTGGGAATCGCCATTCGTCGCCGTCCTTTCGCTTCGGCGCAGTTGCCTGCGCTCTGTTAGCGGGACCATGCGGCGAGACGCGAATTCCCGGGATTGATCGACGCCGAAGAAACCCGGCGCCCCGTCGGGACTTAGTTCGGAGGGACTCTCTTCTCGAGGCGGTCGAGGAATCTGCGGACGTCCGCGTAGCCGTGAGCCCGGCCGGTCGCCGCGAGGACGACCCATGCGGCAAGGCGTTGCGGCGCGATGCCCGCCGTTCGCCCGTCGCTTCTCAGATCCAAAGCGTCGTCTCGTCGACTGTTCATCCGGTGAAGTGCCGTCGCGATGAAGGGCAGATAACGGGGCGACGCGTGGAAGCGTCCCGCGCTCTGATCCGCCTGGAGAAATGACAGAGCCTGCCGCGCACTCCTCGTCGATGGGAAGCGGTGCTGCAACTCTAGGAGGGCGTCGCGGATTGCCTCCACGCGGTGGAAGTCCACGGCTTTCTTGAAGCGAGGAAGAGGCCCCTCCGGGCGCTTGCCGCCTGTCGACGGACCACGAAAGAAGACGTCCACAAAGGGAACGGCCCGCCACGTCATGAGATCGACGGCAAGATCCGAGAACTTCGGTTCCTCTCGCACGGCCGCGATGATTCGCCCGAGGAGCACCCGCGCCTCTGGCAGGTCTTGCCGCAGAGCCTCCGCGAGCCGATCGACAGCATCCGGCCTCTTCTGCGTCTTCTCGACGAACGCCGTCCAGGCCGCGCGGCCTGAGGCTCCGATACCGAAGAGGACCTCCGTGAGTGCTTCCGCCTGAGGGTCTCGACTCTTCATCGCGCCTCCACGCCTCCCAAGAAAGGCCCCGGCGGGAAGCGCGAGGCGTGCGCGTGTCGCTCCGTTCATGACGCGGAGCTATCCCGCCGAGGACATCGTAAGGTGTCACGGGATCGGGACTCCGAAGGCGTGCGCCGCCTCGTCGTCCTGGCGGAGCGCGAGTGCCTCCCGGTAGCGGGACGCGCATCCTGACGAGCAGAAGATCCGATCCGCTGACTCGAGGGCGGAGTCTCCGACGTACAGAGGGAAGCCGCACCAATCGCAGTCGGTCTCTTCGGAGTGATGCCGGATGACGTAGCGGCTCATCGGAGCGCCTCCTCGGCCCGCCGGAGCACGTCGCCGGAGCACGGGCAGAACACGTCGGGCGAGACGCCGGCCCGCTTCGCCTCTTCGACGACGTGCGCCTTGAGCGCCTCGACGAGCTCGCGGACGAGCGCGGCGAGGACCCGCTCGCGGTCCGCGCTCATCGGACGCCCCACGGCGCGGCGGCGTAGCTCGGGACGTCGTCGAGGACGCGGTCGGCGAGGATGCGCCGGACCTTCCCGAGGGCGAGGGCGAGCGGTCGCTCGCAGACGTCGCCCTCCCCGATCTGGTAGAGGTAGCAGTCGAGCTGCCGGAGGGCGTAGCCGGCCGTTTCGGGCCGGGCCGTGAACGTGTACGCCGCGGCCTGCCGCTCCTCCTCGACGTGGGGCGCCGTCTGGTAGCGGTCGACGAGGGCGTCGACGTTGAGCCGGAGGAGCTGGCGGCCGAGGTCGTCCAGGGCGTCACGCGGATCGACCGGGGCCGTGAAGGCGCGGAGCCTGTCGACGAGAGGGGCCGCGTCGCGGAGTTGGAGCTGGGTCAGGATGACGTCGACGACGGCGGGGGAGACGAGGAAGGCGCTCATCGGGAACCTCCGGCGGCCGGGATCGGCGCGAGGAACGGAAGGGACGGGATGCGCCGCGGCTCGCGGACGTGCCGGCGCTCCGTCGCGACGGGAAGCGGGTCCGGGACGGCGACGAGAGCCCAGGCGCCGGACGGGAGGCGGCGGAGGACGAGCGCGCTCATCGGCCGGCCTCGCTCTTCGGCGCGAGCCCGTGAGTCCGGTAGACGGCGTCAACGTCGATCGTGACGAGCGGGACGGCGACGCGCGCCTCGAGGTCCGGTGCTACGCTCTCCCCGTCGAGGCCCTTCCGGGTTTCGCTCGCGGGTCCGGCGCCGGTCATCTTTGCGGGAGACGGCGTCGGACTCTTTTTCGTTCGGGTCGTTCTCATGGAGTCCTCCTCTGGCCGGCCCGGAGGCCGGCGAGCAAGTGGCGCCCGGTGGCGCCGGTCGTTCTTTCGGTGCGATTTGTGCGCGTCAGGCCCGAGCCGAAACCCGCTCCCTGCGGCTCATGCGGACCGCTTGCACGTCTCCGGGGTTTTGGGTGATAATTGTCGAACTCGCACAAGGCGAGCCCGGAGAAGGAGGACCCATGCCCGTAGACGCCGACCGGCTTCGTCAGGTCATCGAGTCGCTGCTGAAAGGCGACAAGTCGCTGAACGAACAGGACGTCAAGACGGCCGCCGGCAAGCAGCTGAAGGTCCGGCCGGAGGAGATCGGCGCGGGCGCGATCCGCGAGGTCCGGCGGAAGCTCGGCATCGACCGTCCGGCGGCGCTTGCCTGGGCGCGGGCGCACCTCGCGAAGGCCCCGACGACCGAGGCGAGGGTCGTCATCGAGGCGGTCGCGGAGAGGTTCGGCATCCGCCTCGGCCCGCCGGACGTGACCCGGCTCCGCCCGGCGGAGGCCCGTCGTCCCCGGAAGAACGGCCGGAAGAAGGCGGCGCGGGCGAAGGTCCTGAAGCCCGAGGTCGTCGACGCCGCTGCGAAGAAGGGGCGCGGGAAGGCCGTCCCGGAGCCGGTCGTGGTCCCGGGACCGGTGAAGGGAGAGGTCTCCGTCACGTTCCAGGGGCGCGGGACGCCGGAAGACCTCGCCCGGTTCTTCCTCTCCCTCTCGAAGAAACCGCGCTGAACCCCGGCGGTTGACCGTCGACCCCCCGCCCCTCATAATGCCCGCCCCTCCAGGTTGGGGGGTCGTCCAATGGTAGGACTGCAGACTCTGGATCTGCCTATCGGGGTTCGAATCCCTGCCCCCCAGCCAACCTGACGAGACACGCCGCCCACGGGCGGCGTTTTCGTTTCAGCCTGCGCGGGGGAGCCGGCGCGCGGCGAGGGCCCCCTCGGCGAGGGCGAGCGCGAGGGCCGCACCCGCGACGTCGGCGGCGAGGTCGGCCGCCTCCACCGCCCGTCCCGGGACGAACGCCTGGTGCGCCTCGTCGCTGATCGCCCAGAGAGAGGCCCCGACGAGGAGCCCGGCGACCCGGCGGCGACGCGGCCAGGCCTCGCCGTCGCGCGCGGCCCGCCACGCGAGGAGCGCGAGGAGGAAGAACCATCCTCCGTGCGCCAGCTTGTCCGACCCCGGAAACGGGGAGAGGGCGTCCGGGAGCCGGCCCTGGGACGAGAGCCAGAGCTGGACTCCCATCATCAGGGCCACCGGGAGCCAGAGGAGGAGCCTCCGGCCTCGGGAGGCCTTCGACGCGGCGCCGGGCGCCGGGGCCCGCTCCCCGCCCGCCCCCTCGGCGGCGGACCTGTCTACGCCGACCGTCCCTTCTTCTCGATCTTCGCCCACGTGTCGCGCAGGCCGACCGAGCGGTTGAAGACCGGCTTCCCGGGGGTGGCGTCGGGGTCGACGGAGAAGTACCCGAGCCGCTCGAACTGGAAGAACGCGCCGGGCGTGCCGGCCGCGAGCGCAGGCTCGACGAAGGCCTGCCGCACCTCGAGCGAGGCCGGGTTCAGGTTCGTCAGCCAGTCCTGCCCCTCGGGCGCGTCGTTCGGGTCTTCCTTCGTGAAGAGCCTGTCGTAGAGGCGCACCTCCGCCGGGACGGCGTGCGCGGCCGAGACCCAGTGGATCGTCCCCTTGACCTTCCGCGCGGCCCCCGCCTCGCCGCTCTTCGTCGTCGGGTCGTAGGTGCAGCGGAGCTCGACGACCTCGCCGGCGGCGTCCTTGACGACCTCCTCGCACCGGATGATGAAGCCCCAGCGCAGGCGCACTTCCTGGCCGGGCGAGAGGCGGTGGTACTTCGGGGGCGGCACCTCGCGGAAGTCGTCCCGCTCGATGAGGAGCTCGCGGCCGAACGCGACCTTCCGCGTCCCGGCCGACGGGTCCTCGGGATTGTTCACCGCCTCGAGCTCCTCGACGACCCCCTCGGGCCAGTTCGTCAGGACGACCTTCACCGGGTCGAGGACCGCCATGCCACGCGGGGCGCGGCGGTTGAGGTCCTCCCGCAGGCAGTGCTCGAGGAGGGCGACGTCGACGACACTGTCGCGCTTGGCGAGGCCGATCCGGTCGGCGAAGTCGCGGATCGCCTCGGGCGTGAAGCCGCGGCGGCGCAGGCCCGCGATCGTCGGCATCCGCGGGTCGTCCCAGCCGCGGACGTGGTTCCCCGTCACGAGGTGCAGCAGCCGCCTCTTGGAGAGGAGCGTGTAGGTCAGGTTCAGGCGCGCGAACTCGATCTGGCGGGGCCGGTTCTCGAGCCCCAGCGCGATCAGGCACCAGTCGTAGAGCGGCCGGTGGTCCTCGAACTCGAGCGTGCAGAGGGAGTGGGTGATCCCCTCGATCCAGTCCGAGAGCGCGTGGGCGTAGTCGTACATCGGGTAGAGGCACCAGTCGTCGCCCGTCCGGTGGTGGGTCGCCTTGCGGATCCGGTAGAGCGCCGGGTCGCGCAGGTTGATGTTCGGCGAGGCCATGTCGATCTTCGCGCGGAGCGTCCGCGAGCCGTCGGCGAACTCGCCGGCGCGCATCCGCCGGAAGAGGTCGAGGCTCTCCTCGACGCTCCTCTCGCGGTGCGGGCTGTTCGATCCCGGCTCGGTCAGCGTGCCGCGCGTGGCGCGGACCTCGTCGGCGGTCAGGTCGCAGACGAACGCCTTCCCGCGCCGGATCAGCTCCTCGGCGAACTCGTAGAGCCTGCCGAAGTAGTCCGAGGCGTAGAACTTCCCTTGCCAGCCGAATCCGAGCCACTTCACGTC
>JAGOBQ010000302.1 GCA_017999215.1 Thermoanaerobaculia bacterium | reverse complement strand
CTCCGAAGGCGACGTCGACGCGGTGCACGACGACGCGGACGCCTTCGCCCGGCGGCTCCTGGCGCACATCGCCCGGGCCGACCACGCCCTCGCGGAGTTCCTGCGACCGCGACGGGGCGCCGTCGCATGAGGCCGGGGCGGGTCAGCCCGCCCGGCCCGCCTCCCCCACCATCGTCTCCGGCCTGACCCAGGCGTCGAACTCGTCGGCCTTCACGATCCCGAGCTCGAGCGCGCTCTCGCGGAGCGTCGTCCCCTTCGCGTGGGCGTTCCGGGCGATCCTGGCGGCCGCGTCGTAGCCGACGTGCGGCGCGAGCGCCGTGACGAGCATGAGCGAGCGCCCGAGCTGCTCCGCGATCCGCACGCGGTCGGGCTCGATCCCCTCGGCGCAGCGGGCCCGGAAGCTCCGGCAGCCGTCCGCGAGGAGCCGGGCGCTCCGGAGGACGTTGTGGACGATGAGGGGCTTGGCGACGTTCAGCTCGAGGAGGCCGCCCATCCCGCCGAGCGTGACGGCCACGTCGTTCCCCGCGACCTGGGCGCAGAGCATGAGGAGGGCCTCGCACTGCGTCGGGTTCACCTTTCCCGGCATGATCGAGCTGCCCGGCTCGTTCTCGGGGATCCGGATCTCGCCGAGGCCGCAGCGCGGGCCGCTCGCGAGGAGCCTCACGTCGTTCGCGACCTTCGTCAGGGCGACGGCGAGCCCCTTCAGCGCGCCGTGGAGCGCGACGAGCGCGTCGTGCGCGGCGAGCGCCTCGAACTTGTTCGGCGCGGTCGTGAACGGCAGACCCGTGAAGGCGGCGAGCTTCGCGGCCGCCCGCACGCCGAGCTCCGGATGCGCGTTCAGCCCGGTCCCGACGGCGGTCCCGCCGAGAGCGAGCTCGAAGACGCCCGGCAGCGAGGCCTCGAGCCGCTCGATCCCGCAGGCCAGCTGCGCGGCCCAGCCGGAGACCTCCTGCCCGAGCGTCAGGGGAGTGGCGTCCATGAGGTGCGTCCGGCCGGTCTTGACGACGTCGGCGAAGGCCCCGGCCTTCCGCCGGAGCGTGTCGCGGAGCGCCGCGACCTCGGGGAGGAGGTCGCGCCTCACCGCCGTCGCGGCCGCGACGTGCATCGCCGTCGGGAAGACGTCGTTCGAGGACTGCCCGCAGTTCACGTCGTCGTTCGGGTGGACGAGCCGCCCCTCGCCGCGAGGCCCCCCGAGGAGCTCGCTCGCGCGGTTCGCGAGGACCTCGTTCACGTTCATGTTCGTCTGCGTTCCGCTCCCGGTCTGCCAGACGACGAGCGGGAACTCCCCGTCGTGGCGGCCCGCGAGGACCTCGTCCGCCGCCGCGACGATCGCCCGCGCCTTCCGCTCCTCCAGGGCTCCGAGCTCGGCGTTCGCGAGCGCCGCGGCCTTCTTCACGAGGGCCAGGGCGTGGACGAGCGCGAGCGGCATCCGCTCGTCCCCGATCCGGAACGTCTCGAGCGAGCGCTGCGTCTGCGCTCCCCACAGCCGCTCCGCCGGGACCTCGATCGGTCCGAAGGAATCCCTCTCCGTCCTCGTCTCCATCTCCGGTCCCTCCTTCGGAAAGGCTCAGCCCCGCGCCCGGAAGAACGCGACGGCCGTCGGAAGGACGGCCTCCAGCGACCAGCCCGGGAATCGCCGTTTCATCCCCTCGACGGCCTTCTCCTCGTTTCGTCCGTCCGGAGCGTCGAGACGCGACTCATCCGCCGCCGCCTCGAACCACGCGAGCTGTCCCTCGACGATCTCGCGTCCCCCCGGTGCGCCGTGCCCCGGCACGAACGTCGTCCCGGCCGGCTCGAGGAGGAGCTTCCCGAGGCCCCGCCTCCAGCCGTCGAGGTCGGCGTGCTCGAGGTTCGGGTGGTAGCGGTGGAAGACGAGGTCGCCCGTGACGACGACGCCGAGGTCGGGCAGGTCGACGCGCAGGTCCCCCGGCGTGTGAGCGGGCCCGCAGGGGCGGACGGCGGCCCGAAGGCCGCCGACGGAGATCTCGAGGGGAGCGGTGACGAGGCGCGTCGGCGCGGCCGGGACGGCGTCGGCGAAGAGGGGACTCAGCGCCGGGCTCGAGCGCCGACCGTCGAGGATCGCCGGCTGCTCCGCCGACATCCGCCCGGCGGCGAGGGCGTGGGCGACGACCTCGGCCCCCTCCGCGGCGAAGACCGAGGCGCCGACGGAGTGGTCCGTGTGGTGGTGCGTCGTCACGACCCACCGCACCGGCCCGGCGCCGCGCACCGCGAGGAGGCGCTTCAGCTCGCGGGCGTAGGCGGGGGCGACGAGCGGGTCGACGAGGAGCGTCGCGCCGTCGCCGAGGATCGCCACGGCGTTCGCCCCCCAGCTCGAGGCGAGGTCCTCGCCGCCGGTCGAGAAGACGACGACCCGCTCGTTCACGACCGTCTCCCGCAGGGGCGACACGAGCGGGCGCGGGAGAGCCGCGACGACCGCGTCGCCGAGCCAGGCGCGCGCCTCCTCGCCCGTCAGGCGCCGCAGCTCCTCCTCGTCCTCGCTTCCGTTCGCGAGGTACTCGGAGCGCGTCCCGTACGAGTAGAGCGTGCCGCAGAGCGGGCAGAACCGGGGCGAGCGCGGCTCGTCCTCCCGCCCCGCGGCCCGCACCTCGACGAGACGGCGGTACGCGGCGGGCAGGAGCCGGTCGTTCTCCTCCCAGCCGTGCTTCGTGAGAGACGTCTCGACCGCCTTCAGCTCGCGGCAGATCTCGCAGGAGACGGGGCCGGCGTCCATCGCGGGAATCGTACGACGCGGCCGCGGCGCTCTTCTTCCCTTCCGCTCCGCCCTACCGCGCCGTGGCGCGCGGAGCTTCCTTCGCGGGGCGCGACCCGCGCAGCGCCGCGAGAGCCGACTCCAGCCGCGCGAGCTCGCGCTCCATCGCCGCCTTCTCGGCCCCCGCTTCGGGAAGCTCGCCGCGCAGCTCCTCGACCTGCTCGGCGAGCGAACGCTCGAGGTCGTCCGCGGCCCCCCGGAGCGCGTGGACGCGCGCCTCTGCCTCGAGCGCCCGTGCCTCGCGCTCGAGCTTCTCGGCCTCCGCCTCGAGAGCCTGCTCCTGCTTCTCGAGCTCCGCCTCGGCGCGCGCGGCCTCGCGGGCCCGCGCCTCGGCATCCCGCTCCGCGCCCACGGCCTCCGCCGCGCGCTCCGATTCGTCCTCGAGCTTCAGCTGACGGAGGTGCAGGTCGAGGCGTCGCCTCTCGACGTCCGCCTGGCGGGCGCGAAGCGCGCCGTGCTTCTCCGCACGCTCCGCCCCGGCCGCGTCTCCCTCGGCCCGGAGGCGCTCGACCTCGCCGGCCTCCTCCTGCCGGTCCGCCCGCGCCTCGAGCTCGAGGGCGCGCCGCTCGAGGTCGAGCCGGGAGAGGTCGAGCTGCCGCCTCTGCGCGTCGAGCGCACGCCGCTCCCTCTCGAGCTCCGGGTCGAGCTCCTCCCCGGCGAGCACCGGGTGGACGTCGGGCGCCGGCGCGGGATGCCCGGCGAGCCGCGGTGCCGCCCGCGGCGCCGCGTGGGGTGCCGCGTGGGGCGCGGGCGGAGCCGGGGCCGGCGCCGCAGCCGCGACCGGCGAGCGGGGGGCGACGGCGGCCGGAGGCGCGGGCGCCGCGACGGGTGACGCGGGCGCCGGGGCGGGCGGAGGCGCGACCTCGTCTGGAGCGGCGACCACCGCCGCGGCCGGCGGCGCGACCGTCGGGAAGAATGCGAGCGCGCCGAAGGCGAGAGCGCCGAGGGCGAGCCGGATCGGGCGGGAGAGCCGGGGTCGCGGTGACGTCATGAGGATCTCCTTCAGCCGGGACTCGAGGTCCCGGATCGGTCCGGCGCCCGACGCGGTCTCCGGGAGGGCGACGGGCGCCTCCGCGAGGAACGTCAGGCTCTTCAGGATTCCGTTCGCGTAGGCGCGAGCCGAGCCCGGGAACGCACGAAGGACCCACTCGTCGCAGCAGCGTTCCTCGGCGCGGCGGAGCTCACGCCGGCTCCACCAGGCGACCGGGTACCACCAGAACAGCGCCGTGGCGCCGATCTCCAGGAAGCGCACCCAATGGTCCCGCCGCCTCACGTGGGCGAGCTCGTGGGCCAGCAGCGCGTCGAGCTCGTCGCCGTCGAGCTCCGGAACGAGGTCGCGCGGCAGGAGCAGCTTCGGACGCGGGGAGGCCGGCCAGAGCATCGGCGGGACCCGGGCCGGGAGGAGGCAGACGGAGGGAGCGCGGCGGACGCCGAGGGCGGCGCCGATCTCGGCGGCGCGCGTCACGAGCGCGGGCGGAGCCGGCTCCGCCGCCTCCGCGAGGCGCCGAAACCGGAGGAAACGCCGCGCGGCGAGCACGGCGACGACGAGCGCGCCCAGCCCGACGATCGCCGCCAGTGCGAGCCGCCAGGACAGCGGCGCTGGCCGCGGTGGCGCGACCTGCCCGGCGTCGGTCGCCGGCGCGACCGGGAGCGCTCCTCGCGCGCTTCGAGGCTCGGTGTATCCGGTAGCGGCGTCGGTACGCGCCGCCTCGACGATCCGCGCCCGCGGCGCGGCGAGAGGCTCCGGGGCGGCGGGTGCGGCTTCCCGCACCTCGGAGGAGGAGGAGGCCGTCTCCGCCGCCCGCGGGACGGCATCGCCCGCCGGAAGGAGCGGCAGCTCCACGAGCGGCGGAGTCACCAGCTTCAGCAGGGCGAGGAGGAACAGCCCGTGCACGACCGCCTGCCGCTTCGCGAAGCGCGAGACGACCCAGGCGGCGAAGGCGAGGAGGCCCGCGAGGACCGCGTTCGTCAGGAGGAGGAGGAGGGCCTCGTGCACGCCGTCACCTCCGCTCGCCGAGCGAGTCCACGAGGCGCCGCAGGTCGCGCAGCTCCCGGGCGGAGAGCCGCGCTCCGCTCACGAGGTGCGTGAGGAGCGGCGTGAGCGAGCCGCCGCAGAGGGAGTCCGCCGTCTCGCGCAGCCGCAGCGCGACGAGGTCCTCCCGGCCGAGGCGCGCGGCGTAGACGTTCTGCCGCCCTTCCGAGCGATGCGAGACATGCCCCTTGTCCTCCAGCCGCTCGAGCAGCTTCTGGACGGTGGCGTACTCGGAGGCGCCGCCGTTCGGGTAGACCCGGTCCGCCAGGGCCCGGATCGTCGCCTCCGGGAGGTCCCAGAGCGCGCGCAGCACCTCGAGCTCCGCATCGGTCACGTCCCGGGGGGTTCGCGCCATCGGTCCCTCCTGTCGTCCCGCCATCTCAGACGTTACGTCTGAGAATCTGAGACATCCCGTCTGAGAAGTCAAGGAGGACGACGAAGAAAGCGCGCCGACGAACCTCACGGCGGGTTCGAAGGCCCCGGACTACCCGTGCGGAGTCGCCTCCGACCAGCCGGCGACGGCGAACGGGCAGCTCCCGGTTCGCCGGACGACGACGATCCGGCCCGTCCGCGGAAGCGTCAGCGGCGTCGACGGCACTGCGAAGAAGCGGCCGAGCGCGTCCGCGAACGGAGCTCCCGCGATCGAGACCGACCGCGCGTGCCGGGCGCGGGTCGGAAGGCCGCCGGCCGGGACGAGACGCGCCTCGATCTGCTCCGGCCTCGGGGCCCGGGCGAGGGAGAGCCCGTTGAGGAGGAGCCCGGCGAGCCCGTCGAGCAGCTCGCGGCCGACGTCTCGGGCCACACCGGAGAAGTCCCGTCGCGGGTGGGCGAGGCGCTCGGCGTCGCGCCGGAGCGACGCGAGGAGCTCCGCGAC
>JAGOBQ010000301.1 GCA_017999215.1 Thermoanaerobaculia bacterium | reverse complement strand
GCAGAGGGGCGCGGCGTCGTCGCGCTCGAGTCGACGATCCTCTGCCACGGACTGCCGTACCCGAAGAGCCTCGAGACGCACCGCGCCGCCGAGGCGGCGGTGCGGCGAGCGGGGGCGGTGCCCGCGCTCGTCGCCGTCCTCGACGGCGTGCCGCGCGCCGGGTTCGACGACGCCTCGACCGAGGCGCTCGCGCGGGCCGGCTCGCGGGTGCGGAAGGCGTCCACGCGCGACCTCGGCCTCCTCGCCGCGCGGGGAGAGAGCGGAGCGACGACGGTCGCCGCGACGATGGCGATCGCGGCCGCCGCGGGGATCCGCGTCTTCGCGACAGGGGGGATCGGCGGCGTCCACCGGGGCGCCGGGGAGACGTTCGACGTGTCGGCCGACCTCCTCGAGCTCTCGCGAACCCGCGTCGCCGTCGTGGCGGCGGGGGCCAAGGCGGTCCTCGACCTGCCGAAGACGCTCGAGGCGCTCGAGACGCTCGGCGTCCCGGTCGTCGGTTTCGGGACCGCGGAGCTCCCGGCGTTCTGGATGCGCGGCTCGGGCCTTCCGCTCGAGGTCGTCTCCGACGACGCGGCCGAGGTGGCCCGCCTCGCGAGGGCGCACTGGGCCTGGCCGGCGAGCGGCGGAATCCTCGTCGCGAATCCCGTCCCGGCCGAGGCGGCGCTCCCGCGCGACGTCGTGGAAGGCGCGATCGAGCGGAGCCTCGCCGCGGCGCGGGAGCAGGGGGTGGCCGGCAAGGCCGTCACTCCGTTCCTCCTCGCGCGCCTCGCGGAGGAGACCGGCGGGAGGACGCTCGCCGCGAACGAGGCTCTCGTCGTCTCGAACGCGGGCGTCGCCGCACGCATCGCCGTCGCCCTGGCCGGACGTTGACGGGGCGGGGATCCGGACGAGCCCCGGGGCCCTGCTGGTAGAGTTACCGGTTTTTCAGGCGGCCCCCGAGGGCCGAGCCGGATTCCGCCGAGGTGACCGCATGAGCACGGAGACGACCGCCACGCCGCTGACCGCCGAGACGGAGAAGATCGCCCGCGCGAGGGAGGAGTGGCGCCGGAAGGTGGCTGAGTCCTTCGGGAAGCGGCCGGCCTGGAAGAGGGACTTCACGACCGTCTCCTCGGCCGAGGTGAACCCGCTCGGCACGCCGGACGGCGTCGCCGGGCTCGACTACGAGCGCGACCTCGGCTTCCCGGGCGAGTTCCCCTACACCCGCGGCGTCCAGGCGACGATGTACCGGGGCAAGCCCTGGACGATCCGCCAGTTCGCCGGCTTCGGGACCGCGCGGCAGACGAACGAGCGCTTCAAGCTTCTCCTCGCGCACGGACAGACGGGGCTCTCGACGGCCTTCCACCTCCCGACGCTCTACGGCTACGACTCCGACCACGAGATGTCGGCGGGCGAGGTGGGGAAGTGCGGCGTCGCCGTCGACACGCTCCGCGACTTCGAGGTCCTCTTCGACGGGATCGACCTCGGGGCGGTCACGACGTCGATGACGATCAACTCCACGGCGCCGATCGCCCTCGCGATGTACCTCGCCGTCGCCGAGAAGCAGGGGACCCCCTGGACGAAGGTCGGCGGGACGCTCCAGAACGACATCCTCAAGGAGTACATCGCGCAGAAGGAGTTCATCTTCCCGCCGCGCCCGTCGATGCGGCTCGTGACCGACCAGTTCGCGTTCTGCGCGAAGCACGTCCCGAAGTGGAACACCGTGTCGATCTCGGGCTACCACATCCGGGAGGCGGGCTCGACGGCGCTCCAGGAGCTCGCGTTCACGCTGCGCGACGGAATGGAGTACGTGAAGTACGGGATCGACGCGGGGCTTCCCGTCGACGAGTTCGCGCCGCGCCTCTCCTTCTTCTTCAACGCCCACAACGACTTCTTCGAGGAGATCGCGAAGTTCCGCGCGGCCCGCCGCGTCTGGGCGAAGGTGATGCGCGAGCGGTACGGCGCGAAGAACCCGGAATCGTGGAAGCTCCGCTTCCACACGCAGACGGCGGGCGTCTCGCTCACGGCACAGCAGCCCTACAACAACGTCGCCCGCGTCGCGATCCAGGCGCTCGCCGCCGTCCTCGGCGGGACCCAGTCGCTCCACACGAACGCGCTCGACGAGACGCTCGCGCTCCCGACCGAGTTCGCGGCGAAGGTCGCCGTGCGGACCCAGCAGATCCTGATGAACGAGACCGGCGTCGCCCACACGATCGACCCGCTCGGCGGTTCGTATTTCGTGGAGGAGGCGACGAACCGGATGGAGGAGGGGGCGTTCGACTACTTCCGGAAGATCGACGCCTACGGCGGCATGGTCGAGGCGATCGAGGCCGGCTTCCCGCAGAAGGAGATCATGGACGCCGCCTACCGCTTCCAGCGGGCCTTCGACGTCGGCGACAAGGTGATGGTCGGCGTGAACGCCTTCACCGAGGAGGTCCCGGAGGACAAGGTCGCGACGCTCGTGATCTCCGAGCAGACGGCAGCCGAGCAGATCGCTCAGCTCCACGACGTCCGTCGGACGCGCGATGGGAAGGCGGTCGTCTCGACGCTCCACGCACTCCGCGAGGCGTGCCGGAACGGCGCGAACGTCATGCCCCCGCTCGTCGAGGCCGTGAAGGCCTACGCGACCGTCGGGGAGATCTCCGACGTCCTGCGCGACGTTTTCGAGACCTGGCAAGAACCTGCGATCTTCTGAGGACGCCGGATCGTGAGTGGGGGGGGCTTTCCCTTCCTGGCCTCCCGCTTGCTACGCTCCGCGGCGGTATGAGATTCCGTCCCGCTGCTGCCGTCCTCGCCCTCGCGATCCTCGCCCGGCCCCTCGCGGCGGCGCCGCCGGCCCGCTCGGAAGCGCTCAGCCCGGCCGAGTCGTCCCGGCGCGACGCCGTCGAGCGATTCCTCCGCGCCCGGCTCTTCGCGGCGGAGGGAGAGTTCCAGGAAGCCCTGAAGGAGTTTCGCCGGGCCGTAGAGCTCGACCCGGAGGACGGCCACCTCCGGCGCGAGTACGCGGAGGCGTTGCGGGACTTCGGGATCCTTCCGGAGGCCGAGGAGCAGGCCCGGCGGGCGGTGGCGCTCGTGCCCGGCAGCGCCGCGGCGCATCGGGTCCTCGGGCAGATCCTCCTCGCGGGAGCCCGTGACCGGGACGGAATCGAGGCCGCGCTCTCCCCGCTGAAGAAGGCGAACGACCTGCAGCCGACCGAGCCGGCGGGCGCTCTCGCGCTCGGCCAGGCCTACCTGCGCCTGGAGCGGTACGAGGAGGCGGCCGCCGTCCTCTCCCGCGTGCAGCAGAACGTGCGCGGCCCGCTCCTTCCGCTCCTCTACGGCGAGGCGCTCGAGAAGAGCGGCCGGCCCGAAGAGGCCGAGGAGGCCTACCTCGGGATCCTCCGGATGGACGGGCAGAACACCGCGGCCTCGTTCGGTCTCCTGCGCGTCTACCAGGCGACCCGAAAGTTCGACAAGGCGCTCCCGATCCTGGCGGAGCTCGTGAAGCGGCAGCCGGGGAACCTCGGCCTGCGCGCGCAGTACGGCCTCTCGCTCCTGCGGGCCCGCCGGCTCGACGAGGCCGAGGCGGCCTTCCAGGAGGTCCTGAAGGCCGACCCGGACCACCGCGACACCCTGCGGCACTACGCCGCCCTCCTTTCCGAGAGGCTGGAGACGGGACGCGCGGAAGAGCTCCTGAAGAAGCTCCAGGGACTCGAGCCCGACGACGCCGACGTCGCGTTCCGGCGCGCCCTCAATTTCCTCGAGGCCCGGCGGCTCGACGAGGCGGAGACGGTCCTGCGGGACCTTCGCTCGCAGCTCGTCGCGCGAAAGGGGCCGGCCGGCGGGATCGTCTCCGTCGACGGGCAGCTCGGCTACGTCGCCTACCTCCGGAAGGACTGGGCGGCGGCGCGGGCGGCCGTCCGACCTCATCTCCTCGAGGAGGACGGGTCGGTGAACATGCAGGCCCTGAACCTCCTGACGCTCGTCGCGCGCGACGCGAAGGAGCCGGCGGAGGGGCTGCAGGCCTGCCGCGAGGCGTTCGCGAAGTCGCCGAAGGACCTCGACGTCCGCGGACTCCTGGCGGAGTTCCTCCTCCGCTCGGAGAAGGACAAGGAGCGGGCGGAGGGGGAGGAGATGGTCGCGGCCCTCGCGAAGGAGGGGCGCGAGGGGGCCCTCGCCGCGGCCGACGCCTGGCAGCGGCTCGAGCGGTACGGGCGCGCCGCGGAAGCGGCCGCCGCGGGGCTCGCGGCCCATCCGGACGACCCGGACCTCCTCTTCCGGCAGGCGGCGTCCCTCGAGAGGGAGAAGAAGTTCCCCGAGTCCGTCGCGGCGTTCGAGAAGCTGATTTCGCTGAAGCCGGACCACGGCGCGGCTCTGAACTACCTCGGCTACATGTTCGCGGACCGGAACGAGAACCTGGATCGGGCTCTCGAGCTCGTCACCCGGGCGATCGCGCTGGAGCCGTCGAACGCGGCCTACCTCGACTCGCTCGGCTGGATCCAGTTCCGGCTCGGGAACCTCGACGAGGCGGAGAAGCACCTCCTGACGGCCAAGCGCCTCTCGCCGGACGACCCGACGATCGAGGACCACCTCGGGGACCTCGAGGAGAAGCGGGGCGACCTCGCGAAGGCGCGGGAAAGGTGGTCGCGGGCGCTCGCTCTCGAGCCGGAGGACGGCGGGGCTGCGATCCGGGCGAAGCTCGAGAGGACGGCCGCCGCGGCGAAGCAGCCGTGAGGCGCGCGGCCGTGGCCGCCGCGGCCACGCTCCTCGTCCTCGGCGCCTGCCGCTCGGCCGGGCCGGCCGGCATTCCCGCACGGCCGGAGGAGACGGCACAGGTCCTCGCCTCGGTCCTCGCGGCCCGGGAGGAGGCCTGGCGGCCTCGCCGGTTCCAGGCGCTCTTCCGCGGCGAGGTCTCCCCGACGGTGGGTCTCGCGGTTCGCGGCTACCTCACCCTGCAGTGGGACGGGGAAGCGCTCGGCTGGCAGGTGTCGGCTCCCCTCGTCGGGGTGGTGCGCGCCGGCGTCCTCCGAAGGGCGGAGGGAGGGGCCGAGGGGCTCCTGCCGGGCCGACTCGCCGCGCACGACGTCCTCGCCGCGCTCTTCGGGGTCCCGGAGGAGGCGCCCTCCGCCGAGGGCGCGGCGGTCCTTCGGAACGGACGCTTCGTCCTGCCGCTCCCGTCGGGCGAGGGACGGGCGGTGCTGGTCTCTCGCTCGGGGCAGATCGACGGCCTCCTCCTGCCCGACGGCGTGCGGGTGGAGCTGACTCCGGGGGCCGGCCTCCCGCGCCGCATCGCGATCCGGGGTCCCGAAGGGAACGCGGTGCTGACGCTCGAGAGCTTCGGCGCGCTCCCGGAGGCCGGAGGGTCGAACGGATGAGGCTCGTCGCCGAAGCGTTCGCGAAGGTGAACCGCTCCCTCCTCGTCCTCGGAAAGAGGCCCGACGGCTTCCACGAGCTCGACACGGTCTTCCAGGCGGTCGGGCTGACGGACCGGCTCTCCTTCGAGGAGAGCGACGCGCTGTCGCTCCGGGTGGACGACCCCTCCGTCCCGGCCGGCCCGGAGAACCTCGTCCTCCGTGCGGCCCGCCTCCTCGCGGAAGCGGCGGGGGTGAAGGCGCGCGCGGCGATCGAGCTGGAGAAGCGGATCCCTTCCGGCGGCGGGCTCGGAGGTGGGAGCTCGGATGCGGCCGTGACGCTCCTCGGCCTTTCGGCGCTCTGGGGCCTCGACCTCCCCTTCGAGA